>JAQWJX010000071.1:0-9286 GCA_029248145.1 Schleiferiaceae bacterium
CTTTCGGAAATAGCTAAGAAGCATCAGCTTTTTGTTTTATTTTAGCGGCATTAAACGCTCGCGCTATGTTAAGAAATTTCTTTGAAGGCTTAGGTGATTTGTTCCAAGCAACTTTTAAAATCTTGCCTTTGGCAGGTGATAATGTAAACCGTCTGTTTATGACAATCATAGCGGGTGGATTAGTATACTGGATCATCCAAATGAGAAAGCATAAAGCCAACGGCGAAGCTTAATCACTAAGAAACGAATTAAAAAAAGCCCCGGCCAACGCCGGGGCTTTTTTATATACACTGCATCCGCGGCCTGCGGCGCGAAACAGTTTTTATCTCTTTCTTAAAGGTCGAAGCCAATATCAGTACGGTAGTTCATGCCTTCATATGAGACTTCTTTGAGAGCAGCATAGCTTTTCGATAAGGCTTCGTCTTTGTCCGCGCCAAAGCTCGTAAACGCCATTACTCGACCGCCTGAAGTAGTAATAAACTCGCCTGATTTAGTCCCGGCATGGTATACGGTGGTGTCTTTGAAATCTCTTAAACCATGAATGGCTTTTCCTTTTTTGTAGGAACCAGGATAACCTCCACTTACCGCCATAACCGTAGCTGCAGTTTGCGGATTCACCGCGACGCTGATTTCATCTAGCGTACCATTATGCATGGCAACAAACAAATCAATGATGTCTGTCTCTAACCTAGGAATCACTACTTCGGTCTCCGGGTCCCCCATACGAACATTATATTCGATGACCTTGGGACCTTTCATCGTATTGATCAAACCAAAGAAAACAAAACCCTGGTACGGTAAATTATCCTTCACTAACCCTTGAATGGTCGGTTCGATGATTTCACGAACCGTGCGCTCGCGCAAAGCTTTATCGAAAAAGGGTACAGGACTTACTGCACCCATACCACCCGTGTTTAATCCGGTGTCGCCCTCGCCGATTCGCTTGTAATCTTTCGCTTCCGGCAACAAGGCATATCCGCCTTTTCCATCTGTTAAGGCGAAAATGCTAAATTCGATTCCTGCTAAGAACTCTTCAATCACAACCCTAGAAGAGGCATCGCCAAACTTCGCATCAACAAGCATATTTTTAAGTTCTTCTTTTGCCTCAGCCAAATCTTCAATGATCAGTACGCCCTTTCCTGCTGCAAGTCCGTCCGCCTTCAATACGTAGGGCGCTTCAAGGGTCTCTAAAAAAGCCTGCCCATCGGTGAGCGTGTCTTTTGTAAAAGTCTGGTATGCTGCCGTTGGAATGTTATGACGCATCATGAATTCCTTCGCGAAGTCTTTCGAACCCTCGAGCTCTGCAGCAGCCTGACGCGGTCCTACGACCACGAGGTTTTCAAGCGCTGGAAAGTTCTTTAAGCCGTCGTGCACGCCAGCGACTAATGGAGCCTCTGGACCTATGACAACGATATCAATAGCGTGAGCCTTTACAAACGCGGCCACCTCAGTGGCACTTTCAATGTCCAGCGAAACGTTCTCTCCCAGCGCGGCCGTGCCACCATTGCCGGGGGCAATGAATAGTTTTTCGCACTTCGTGCTTTGAACGATTTTATGGGATAAAGCGTGTTCGCGGCCGCCAGAGCCTAATACCAATACATTCATGATGGGTGTGATTAGACGGCAAAAATAACCCGAAATAGTGGGTTGGGAAAGGTGTTCGTTAATTAAGACTCACGCGAATAAAGCCAAGCCGCAAACTCCTTTAATGGAGCCAATTTTTCGGACGGAACCTCAACTGAATCTAACGCCTGTAGACTCAAATCGTAATAGTGATCAATTTGTTCTTTGGCATAGGCATCCACTCCCAAGATTTTATACAATTCCTGAAAGCTATGCACCTTTTCTTCGCTAGGTTCCATCGCTGCATAGGCACCGAAGTCTATATTTTGAATCGCTGCGCGACGCTGCGCTTCGATCCATAGTAAAGTTTTTTTATTGCTTAGAATATCGCCTCCTACTTGCTTTCCAAACTTCTCAGGATCGCCATAGACATCTAGAAAGTCGTCTTTGATTTGGAACGAAGTCCCTAACAAGAGGGCGAACTGGTACAAGGCGTCTGCATCTTTTTTTGATCCACCACCCACCAATGCGCCCACTTTCATTGCGCAGCCCAGCAAGACTGAGGTTTTGAATTGGATCATTTGTATGTACGTCGCAGCTGCTACCACTTCCATAGATTCAAAGTCCATATCCATTTGCTGCCCTTCGCAAACCTCTAACGCGGTCTGTGAGAATGTTTCGAGCACCTCAGGTAAAACCGCTGGCGAACATTGCCCAAGGTATTGATAGGCTTTGACCAACATACCATCACCCGAGAGTATGCCTACATTATCGTCCCATTTTTTGTGAACTGTAGTTTTACCGCGGCGCAAAGGCGCCGCATCCATAATATCGTCGTGAATGAGCGAAAAATTATGGAAGAGCTCTATCGCCATAGCTTGCGGCATGGCTTTCGATGGATCGCCATAAATACCGGCACCCATTAAACTTAAGATTGGTCGTAGACGCTTTCCACCCAATTGCATAATGTAATGCATGGGATCGTACAACTTTGATGGCGCCGTTCCCAAATTTAATTGGTCTACTTCGGCTTGAAAAAGGTCTTGTAAGGCGGTAAGGTGTTTCATGTTATTTGAGCAATTTCAGTAAGTACTTTCCGTACCCACTTTTAACGAGCGGTTGCGCCAATTGTTCTAGCTGCGCCGCATCAATAAATCCTTGCTCGTAGGCGATTTCTTCTATACAACCCACCTTCAAACCCTGGCGTTCTTCGATGACTTCCACAAACTGTCCAGCCTGTTGAAGACTCGCAAAAGTACCGGTATCTAACCAGGCAGTTCCGCGGTCCAGTACCCCAACTTCCAGTTCACCCCATTCCAGGTAACGCTTATTCACGTCTGTAATTTCCAATTCGCCGCGCGGGCTTGGCTTCAAATTCTTAGCAATCTCTACCACTCTATTGTCGTAGAAATACAAACCAGGAACGGCATAATCACTTTTCGGATGCGGTGGTTTTTCCTCAATAGAAAGGGCCTTCATATTCCCATCAAATTCCACTACACCGTAACGCTCAGGATCGCTTACGCGGTAAGCGAATACCATACCTCCAGAAGGATCTTTACTTTGTTGCAAGACCTGCGCCATGGAAGAACCGTAAAAAATGTTATCGCCTAGAATAAGTGCAACGCTATCCTCTCCGATAAACTTCTCTCCTAATATGAATGCTTGGGCAAGACCTTCAGGTTGCTCTTGAACGGTGTATTCAAACACGCAGCCTAAACTAGATCCGTCACCCAACAGCTTCTTAAACAACGGAGCATCGTGCGGCGTAGTAATGATTAGAATCTCGCGAATACCCGCCTGCATCAAAGTACTGAGCGGGTAATAAATCATCGGCTTGTCGTAGACCGGCATCAACTGCTTACTCACCGCAAGGGTTAGTGGATGGAGTCGGGTACCGGAGCCTCCGGCCAGTAGTATTCCTTTCATAGTGCTTATTCTTCGTCCTCGGTTCCTACCTCGGAATCATAAATATCGAGAATGTTTTCGCTTAAATCTTTCTTCGTGACCCATTTTTCCATGGACATTAAGAACGAAGGGAGAACTAATAGATTGCTTAACATCGCAACAAAGAGCGTAATGGCAGTAAGTAACCCTAAACTTTGGTTGCCCGCAAAACTTGACGTCATAAAGACAGAAAAACCGCAGAACAAGACCACAGAGGTATAGAACATGCTGAGGCCCGTCTCAAGAATGGAGCTCTTTACCGCCCATTTGATATTCCAACCGTTTGCTTTTAACTCCTGTCTGTATTTCGCAAGAAAATGCAAGCTGTCGTCGACAGAAATGCCGAATGCAATACTAAATACGAGTATGGTTGAAGGTTTCAAAGGTATTCCAGCATAGCCCATAATACCGGCTGTGATAAGCATGGGTATAAGATTAGGAATGAGTGATATCAAAACCATGCGTGCGCTCATGAACAATAACGCCATGATTATAGATATGGCAATGATTGCCAGCAATAATGAGAGTATCAAATTATTGATGAGGTAGCTCGTGGAACGAATAAATTTAATCGAAGCACCGGTGATACTGACGTCAAAATTATTGCCAGGGAAAATTTGTGAAACGAGACGCTTCACCTCATCCGTCAAGACACGCATTTCTGGTGTGGTGAGGTCAGCCATTTGCACGGAGATACGAGCTTTACGGCCATCGGCGGTAGCCATAGAATTCGCTAATCCCGATTCGTCCTTCATACCGCGTGGTAAATATGTAAGTAACCACTGCTGCTCCGAGCGTGATGGCAGTTCGTACAAATCTGGATTACCAAACATTACACCCTGCTTTGCAAATTTCACGAAGTCCACAATACTACCAGATCGACTCAACTCTGGCATTGCATTTAAACTGTCTTGCAACTGTTCTATGCGACGGAGTGTGCTGAGCCGTTCTACCCCGCCCTCGCGCTTGGTATCTATTATGATGTCTAATGGCACAACGCCTCCTACGGCATGCTCAAAGTATTTGACATCCTTATAAACCTGCTTCTTTTTATTAAAGTCGGCGGTGAGGTTACCGGCCGTTTGAATCAGCGTAACGCCATAAACGGCTGCAATTACTGCCACACCGGTAATCCCATAGACCCATTTACGCTTATTTTCAACAGCATCGTCCAGAAAATCCAAAAACGATATAAGCCAAGCCACATCAAAATGATTGAGGTGACGCTCTTTTGGAGGACTTACATAACTGTAAATGATAGGGACAAGAACAAGTGACAAAATAAAAACGGCGAGAATACTGAGGGAACTGACGACGCCAAACTCTATTAAGTTTTCACTGCTGGTAAGAATGAATGCAGCAAAACCTAATGCTGTAGTCGTATTTGTGATCAGCGCGATGTACCCCACCTTGCTTACTACACGTTGAATGGCCTTGATTTGATGGCCGTGCTTTTTATACTCTTGGTGGTACTTATTGATGAGGTAAATACAATTTGGAACGCCGATAACAATAATCAACGGCGCAATCAAGGAAGAGAGTAGCGTTAATCCATAACCGAAAAGCCCCATGATTCCATAGGCCCAAACAGCACCTAATGCAACAATCATTATCGAAATCGCTGTTGCCCGGAAGCTCTTTAAAAAGAGGTAGAAAATGATAATCGTCACCAGCAGTGTTAGCCCCACAGTACGGTAAATCTCCGTCTCTAATGCACTGGCATTTGCGATGCGAATCCATGGTAAGCCGGACATGTGAAGGTCTCTTCCAGCGCTTGCTTCCCATGCTAGAATTATGGCTTTTGCATTCTCAATTACGGGAACAATTTCTTTATTGTACAATCGATTTTCATCGATTCGCAAAACGGCCATATACGTATCGCCTTGATATAAAATTCCCTTGTAGAATGGCCAGCTTTTCACTCGGGCTTCTAGCGCAATTTCTTCTTCACCGTTTTCAGGTAAAAATTGAAACAGCGTATCTGGAGCCAATTTTTCGGAGACACTGTCTACGTATAATCCATACGCTTCAGTCAGGCTTTGTACATGCTCTATACCATCTACTGCCTTTAAATCTGACATCAATTCGAGCCACTGCTCGAGATGCTCGCGCTGAAAGAAATCAGCGTCTTCCATGGCAATCACAACGGTATTCGACACTTGTCCGAATTCCTCTACCAGTTGGTCGTATTCTATAGAAACTGAATCCGATTCCGGCATCAATTTCGCGAATTCATAGGTCATCGCGACAGAAGTCCCTTGGTATGCCATAAAAGCAGTCGCCAAGGCCACGGTAACTAACCATGCCAACCTGTTGCGTAATAAAACACGCGTTAGTGCCGTCCAGAACATCAAATTATTCTTTTATAACCCAGCCCTGTTGTAGCAGCGGTTCGGCCTTTTTGTATTTCACATTGCGCTCTTCACCGGATTGCATGTTCACAATGGTCACTGCGTCGTTTCGTCCGTAGGTTTTACCCGTATTCACAACCGGCGTTGGCTTTGGTCGCGGCTGTTGCGGAGTTCTAGCGGACGGCGTTGAAGATCCATCGGCTCCAGGGTGACTCTCTTGGAGTTTCGGTTGTTTGGGTTGCGAAGCCGGGGCTCGACGCACACTGCTGGGATCATTAGCTGGCAGATCACCTCGGAACAAGAAGCTCACGATTTCCTGATTCACACTAGAAACGAGCGATTTAAACAATTCGAAAGATTCAAACTTATAGATCAATAACGGATCTTTCTGCTCGTAGACAGCGCCTTGTACACTTTGACGTAAATCATCCATGGCACGTAAATGCTCTTTCCATTGGTCATCAATAATAGCAATAGAAATGCCTTTCTCAATGTCCGATATGAGCGATTGACCTGTAGAATTAATCACCTCCTCAAGTACCGAGGTTACCTGTAAAGCTTTGTTCCCGTCCGTAATAGGCACAAGGATCTTGTCAAAATTATTCTTGGGGTCCTCTACAACCTGTTTAAAAACTGGTAATGCAGCCGTAGCTATTCGATTTCCCTTCTCGCGATAGAAAGTACTGGCTTGACTGAATAGGTCATTTGCTAAATCATCAATGGCACCTGTAGTGAACGTCTCAGCGTCAAGATTAGGATCGAAAGCAAAGGTTCTGAAGAAGTCCAATTTAAACCCTTCAAAATCTTTTGCTGGCTGGTAACCTTCTACTAAATCAGCCAAAGTATCATACATCATATTAGCGATGTCCACTTTGATGCGCTGACCGCTCAAGGCATTTGCACGACGTTTGTAAATCACCGTACGCTGGCTATTCATTACATCATCATACTCTAGTAAGCGTTTACGTGTTCCAAAGTTGTTCTCTTCGACTTTCTTCTGTGCACGTTCTATGGATTTACTGACCATACTGTGCTGGATCACTTCTCCTTCCTCAAGGCCTAAACGATCCATTAGACCGGCAATACGCTCAGAATTAAACAAACGCATGAGTTTATCTTCAAGAGATACGAAGAATTGAGAAGAACCCACATCACCTTGACGTCCGGCGCGTCCGCGCAACTGGCGATCCACACGACGGCTGTCGTGGCGTTCGGTACCAATAATCGCTAAACCGCCTGCTGCTTTTGCTTCATCGCTGAGTTTAATATCCGTACCACGACCGGCCATGTTCGTTGCAATGGTCACCATGCCAGGCTTACCTGCCTCTGCGACAACCTCCGCTTCTTTTTGGTGCATTTTTGCGTTTAATACTTGATGCGGTACTTTACGAATCTTCAGCGCACGGCTCAAGAGTTCGGAAATTTCCACAGACGTAGTACCTACCAAAATAGGGCGTCCCGCATCGCGCAGTGTTGCAATCTCTTCGATCACTGCATTATATTTCTCGCGGTTGGTTTTAAACACCATATCATCGCGATCATCACGTGCGATCGGACGGTTGGTTGGGATCACCACTACTTCTAATTCATAGATTTCCCAAAACTCACCTGCTTCCGTTTCTGCAGTACCTGTCATCCCCGCAAGCTTATGGTACATGCGGAAATAGTTCTGAAGTGTGATGGTCGCATAGGTCTGCGTCGCAGCCTCAATTTTCACGTTTTCCTTCGCTTCAATAGCCTGGTGAAGACCGTCAGAATAACGGCGTCCTTCCATGATACGGCCGGTTTGTTCATCGACAATTTTCACTTTGTTGTCCATGATGACGTACTCCGTATCTTTTTCGAACAGGGCGTACGCTTTGAGCAACTGGTTGACGGTATGAATGCGCTCAGATTTAACTCCGTAATCGCGCATGATGACATCCTTCTTCGCCGCCTTTTCCTCCGCACTCAGTCCAGCATCTTCCAGCGCACTAAGTTCAGACGTAATATCGGGCATGACGAAAAAGTCTTTTGCGGTATTCTTAGAGATCAGATCGACCCCTTTACCACTCAAATCAATTTGATTGTTTTTCTCCTCAATAATGAAATACATTTCCTCATCGATGAGTTTCATTTTCTTGCCTTGCTCTTGCATGTAATTCGCCTCCGTCTTCTGGAGCAGTGACTTCATACCGTCTTGCGACAAGAATTTAATCAACGGCTTCGACTTAGGGAGTCCGCGGTAGGCGCGTAATAATTTCACACCACCCTCTTCGGTATCGCCTTCACTGATCAATTTCTTTGCTTCAGCCAATTCTTTCTGAACCAATGCCTTTTGTGCCGTCATCAATGCTTCTACATACGATTTCAACTCATTGAACTGATGCTGATCGCCCTTTGGTGTAGGGCCAGAAATGATAAGCGGCGTTCGTGCATCGTCAATCAAGACGCTGTCCACCTCATCCACAATAGCGAAGTGATGTCCGCGCGTCTGAACGCGATCTTCTTGACGGCGCGCCATATTGTCGCGCAAATAATCGAAACCAAATTCATTGTTTGTACCGTAAGTGATATCGCTGTAATAAGCGGCACGACGCTCTTCAGAATTCGAAGGGTGTTTATCGATACAATCGATCGTTAACCCATGAAAATTAAATACTGGAGCCATCCATTCACTATCCCGTTTCGCGAGGTAGTCGTTTACCGTAACCACGTGCACCCCGCGCTGCGGAAGTGCGTTCAAATAGACGGGTAAGGTCGCAACGAGTGTTTTTCCTTCACCCGTAGCCATCTCCGCAATCTTTCCTTGATGCAAGACCGTTCCACCGATCAACTGGACGTCATAATGCACCATGTTCCAGGTAATGTCTCCACCTGCAGCCTTCCAAGAATTTGAATAGATCACTTCATCTCCGTCTAGGGTAATATGAGCGTGACTTTTTGCCAATTCTCTGTCCAATGCTGTCGCAGTGGCACGAACATCACCCGCATTAAAACGTCTGGCGGTCTCACGCATTACACCAAAGGCTTCCGGATGTATGGCGCTCAATACACCTTCAATCAGTTCAAGTTCTTGAGCGTCTAAAGCTTCTATTTCTTCGTACAACGGCTCACGAGCATCGTAATCCGGTGTAGCATCAATCTGCGCATAAAGTGCATCCTTAGATGCTTTTGTTTCAGCCGTCGCTTCCGCGATACTCGCTTTGAACGCAACCGTACGCTCACGCAACTGATCATTGCTCATGGTTATGAGCGCCGCATCAAATGCATTTACAGATTCTACGTAAGGCTGTAATTTTTTCAGATCGCGGTCACTTTTCGATCCCACGAGTTTGGATATGAGTTTCAGCATGAGGCTGTCAGATTCTTATAAATAGTCTACAAAAATAATAGGTTGTACCCGAAGGGTAGACTTTTATGACTGCTAAAAAAGGGCCAATTCG
>JAQWJX010000081.1:0-13585 GCA_029248145.1 Schleiferiaceae bacterium
AAAGCAAAGGCTAAGGTTAGCGTACCAACCCTTCCCACAAGCATGGAAAGCATTAAAATCACTTTAGACCCGGTGCCTAAGTCAGCTGTGATTCCCGTACTAAGACCTACGGTACAAAAGGCACTAACCTCTTCAAACGCGAGCTCAAGTAAATTCATTGAAGGCTCTAGTATAGTCAATGCAAAAACGCCTAAGAGAATGCTCACTACTGAGAATAAAAATATCGCAAATGCACGATTCATTAACTCCCACGGAATCTGAGTTTTGTAGAGATTGATGTTTTTCTTCCCCTGAATGGTAGCAGCGGCACTCATAAATACCAATGCAAATGTGCTCGTTTTAATACCTCCTGCAGTGGATCCAGAGCCCCCGCCAATAAACATTAAGAAGATTAAGAATAAAATGGCAGGAGTAGCTAATGCACCTATAGATACGGTGTTAAACCCTGCTGTTCGCGCTGTAATACTCTGAAAGAAACTATCGCTAATATGTGCGCCAATATTTTGACTGCCTGGATCTAAGAAGAAAAAGATAATCCCACCAGCGAAGATTAATGTGGCTGAAACAACCAACCCTAATTTAGTACCAATTCGCAGTCCACGCCACGATCGTAACAAGGGCTGTTTCGTCCAAGACTGACGTAAAATATCTGTTATTGTCCCGAATCCTATTCCTCCGAGAACAATCATTAGGGCGATAACCCAATGAATACTAAAATCCCATTGTACGGATTGACTGGCAAGTGAATCAGAAAAAAGAGAGAAGCCTGCATTATTAAATGCAGAAATACTATGGAACACGCTGTAAAAAATGGTAGTTCCCAGCGTATCAAAATCGTTACGCCATAAAATCCCAAGAAGTAACGCACCAGTCCCTTCGATTATTAATGTCAGTCTAAAAATCGCTGAAATTAAAGACCGTGAACGTCTTAAATCCTCCCCTAAATTCTCGCTCATGAAGTTTTGCTGACGCATACCAAACCCACCTCGAAGGATAGCGAAAAGTGCCGCAAAGGAGATGATGTTTAATCCACCTAACTGCATTAACAGCATCACTATAAACTGACCCTTTCCGCTCAGAATCGTGCTAATATCAATCAAGCTTAAGCCGGTAACACAACTTGCTGATATGCTTGTAAATAAAGCGGTAAATAAATCCAGTCCGTCCCGACCATGAACCGTCATCTCAGGTAGCATGAGCAAGCCTGTACCTAAGGCTATTAAAACCAAAAAGCTAAGCACTAATAAGGTTGGTGGACTAAGTTTAGATTGAGGAAGAAGCTCGCCGATTCGGCCGAATTCTAGACCAACAATAACAAGGACGTAGCACTGTAATACAATCAGAAAGCTTTCTTGCAGTCCTGGAATTTTGAGGAACAATCCTGCTTCATTGAGAAGCTCGAAGCCCGCTAAATTGATAATTAAAATATCCACTATCAAAAAGAGCATCAAAATCCCCTCCCATTTACGGTCTTTCAGGAACTGTATTGGATGAAAATTATACAATAACTCTAGTAGGTATTTTACCAAATAGTACCCTATAGAACCACGTACTACATAACCGACGACTTTATTCTGATGAGCCTCTAATTCGAAACCATGATAGAAAACAAGTGCTATCAACGTCGTGAGAGCAACCAGTACGCTTCCACGTGAAAGCATAGGCAACACTAACTCGCGGCTGTCGTACAGCTTAATATTTATACGCTCTCTAAGCGCATTAAGTCTCGATTCTAGGCTCAAATTCTTTTTTTCTCTTAATTCGAAGTTAGGACTATTACTTTAAATGACTTTTACCTCAATAGCCTTCGTACGATTTTTCTTCTCGAAGATTAGAGCCTGTGAGGATATTGATTGAACTCTTTAAGGCAGCACGTTGATCATTCAAAACATATACTTCTCTAGCCAATGCAATAAAGGCATCTCCGAAATCCTTTGTCTTTTCATTCAAGCGTAAGGCATCTTCGACATCCCAAAGAGCCTCATTGGTAGCTCTAAGTGCCTTTACGGCTTGGTGAAATTCCTCTTTGGGATTCGCTAGTCCGGCAATGATTTTAACCGCGTTTTGCAAGGCATCCCATTCATTCTGAATATTACTGAGCTTTTGAGCATCAGTAATTCGCTCCAATTTTATCTCTAAAATGGAAACCTTATCTAAAATCTCACCGTTCGAAACTTCTATTTTCAAAGTAAATGGACCTAGTCCTCTAAATTAGACACCGCAACTTTCACACGCCTTACTGCTTCTTCCAACTCTGTTTCTGCCGCGGCATAAGAAAACCTGATGTACCCAGGTAATCCAAATGCGTCTCCAGGCACTGTACTAACCAAACCTTCTTCCAGAAGGTACATACTTACGTCTAAAGAATGCGCTAACACACGCCCATTAAACTTCTTTCCAAGCAATGAAGTAATCCGTGGGAAAACATAAAATGCACCCGGCGGCGTTTCCAATTCAAAACCGGGAACCTCTTTTATCCAGCCCACCATTTTCTCACGTCGACTCGCAAATTTTTCGATCATGTATTCGACAGAAGAAGGATCCACTTCTACCGCAGTCTTGCATGCACGCTGTGCAATTGAATTGGTTCCAGAGGTAAAATTCGACTGGAACTTTGTACATGCTTTAGCGATCCATTCAGGTGCACCAATATACCCCACACGCCAACCGGTCATAGCAAATCCTTTCGACAACCCGTTAACAGTAATGGTTTGGTTATACACCTCTGGAAAACTTGCTATCGAGACATGATCTACCTCACCGTAGTTTAATAGTTCGTAGATCTCGTCAGAAATAATGTAGAGGTTGGGGTGCTTCGCAACTACCGCTGCAATCGTAGCCAAATCTTCTTTACTATATATCGCGCCACAAGGATTATTTGGTGAAGAGAAAATAAGCACTTTAGATTTAGGTGTAATGGCGGCCTCTAACTGGTCTGAAGTAATTTTAAATCCACCTTCCATTGTGGTCGGGAGGACTTTTACCTCGGCGCCGCAATACTTTGCCTGATCCATATAACTCACCCAGTAAGGTGCAGGAATAATTACCTCCTCGCCAGGATTAACTAGGGCCAAGAAAATATTCAATAGACTTTGTTTTGCCCCTGTACTGATCACTATCTGATCTGCAGTGTAGTCGATACCGTTGTCGCGCTTAAATTTAGCCGCGATACTTTCTCGAACATCTGTAAATCCTGGAACCGGCATGTAATGGGTGTAATTCTCTTCCATCGCCTGAGCAGCGGCTTCCTTGATAAAGTCTGGTGTGTCAAAATCTGGCTCGCCAAGAGAAAGACTAATGACATTTTTACCTGTCGCGCTTAACTCGCGTGCCTTTTTAGCCATCTTAATGGTCATGGGCAGCCCCATCTCCTGTGCTCTTTTTGAAAGTGATTCCATGGTTAAAGTATAATAAGGTGGCAAAAATAACGATATTTGTATGCCTCAAGACATTTTCATGGAAGCATTTATTGAAATCCTCAAGTATACATTTCCAGCGGCTTTAATGCTGTTGCTCACCTATTTACTGCTGTCTAGCTTTGTGGATAACGAAGAAAAACGACGCCAATTTTACCTGCGTAAGAACTTGCAGAAAAAGGCGCTTCCTATGCGTTTTCAAGCCTATGAACGAATTATTGTGCTTTTAGAACGAATTAGCCCAAATCGTCTTGTATTGCGTGTTAAGCCCGGTAATTTAGATGTGGTGAGTTATCGGAAAGCACTAGTTAGTGCTGTTCGAGACGAGTTTGATTATAATATCTCCCAACAGGTCTATGTCTCAGACAGTTCATGGAATCATGTGGTTAGCGCAAAAAGTCAAGTCGTTTCCTTAATCAACAAGACCGCTGTTGAATTAGGCGCCGATGCAACCGCAGGTGACTTAAGTCGAAAGTTGATCGAACTTGAGATGACAGGAGACATTTTCCCAACGAAGGCAGCCATTCTCTTACTAAAGCACGAAGCTGCTCGTAATTTCTAGACCCTACCCTTTAAGGATTTAATCAATTCTGCACTGGCCTCGAAGGGATTCAACTCACCTTGTGCTACTGCCTTGCTTAGCTTTTTGTAAAGCTGTTGCCAATCCATATCTTTTTGTAACAGCTCAAGAACACCTTCACGAACAGAGTTTTCAAACCAATACGCCTGTTGGTCCTTTCGCTTCTTCTCGAACCACCCTTTCACTCGACTGTGCCTTTGGTAACGATCTAGCGCAGCTTCTAATTCATCAAAACCAAATTCGGTCAATCCTGACGTAAGCAGAACCGGAGGATGCCAATCAAAATCTTTGTTTGAGAAGAGTTGAAGGGCACTTCGTATTGAAAGTGCGCTCCGTTCTCCTGAAGCGGTGTTTGGTGGCTCACTTTTATTGACAGTGATGATATCTGCCATTTCCATGATACCCTTTTTCAAACCTTGTAATTCATCGCCCGTACCTGGCATTGCTAAAAACAAAAAACAGTCGACCAGTTTAGAAACCAATGTTTCACTTTGACCTACACCAACGGTCTCAATAAAAATGTAATTAAATCCAGCAGCTTCACAAAGTAGCATTACCTCTCTAGTCTTTTTTGCAATACCACCGAGGTTGCCACCAGAGGCACTTGGACGTATAAAAGCACGATCATGCTTGCCCAATTCCATCATTCGCGTTTTATCGCCTAAAATTGAGCCTTTACTGATTTCAGAAGATGGATCTACCGCAAGAACCGCAACTTTAGCATCTTCATCGGACTTCAGTAGCGTATTTCCATACGCTTCAAGAAAGGTACTTTTACCTACACCGGGGACGCCAGTAACACCTATGCGAAAACTATTTCCAGTGTAAGGCATCAATTCATTTAAAAGCGCTTGAGCATGTTTCTGATCTGCTGCTGTATTGCTCTCTATCATCGTAATACCTTGGGCTAATGCGGTCCGATTGCCTTTGATAATCTCCTTGACCAATTCTCTCGAGGTACGGCTAGTCCTTTTTCCCGTTTGCAAACCGGGATTTACTGATGGAGCTTCCTTTACTCCTTTACTAATATGCAATGCTTTTTTAGCCACTACGCCTTATCTATGTACGTTTGGAGGTATTTAAAATCTTTCGCAAGCACTCCGTCCGCACATTCTGTTGCTCTATGTAATATAAGCGCTTTATCTCCGTCGAAAAGGGCGGGAATCACATGCTCCATTAAATCGGATCCGAAACTAAGCGATGCGTCGCGCGGTAATTCACACGGAAGATTATCCACGGCCATTACTCCTATTGCTTCCGGATCATCATGCGCCACCTCCTTTTCTTCATGCGCCAAATACCCGTAGAAGGGTTCAGCAATAGTTGAAGCCCGCAGGGTTGAGGCCACAGGGCCATCAATATCACAGCTGATGTCGGATACATAGGTAATTGCGAAATCTAACCGCTTAGCATCTGCCCTTGTAAATATAAAAGGAGCACGACTGTCGTAATAATGCCCAGCGATGTAGAGTTTTGCATACGGAGCATACTGCATGAAATTGCTTTCAAAACCACTTGGGTCCGCAAATAGCGCTTTGCGATCGAAAGGACTTCCGTCGCTGGTCCTGTAGTAGTGTTACACGTCTAATTGACTCCAGAAAGAACCTTCGTGATTTTCAACTTCTTCTGGAGTAATTTCTGGGATTCCAGCAGCCTGCAAAGTCTCCACAGCACCGCTTGCCACCCGTCCTTTTCCTGTGAGTAGGATCCGCAGATCTGCCGGCCAATCAATGCCTTTGAGTTGGTCGAACATGTCCTGCATGTCATGACACTCATGTGCAGGCTTAAGCACGAATTGTCCATATTTTTCACCCCAGCCCCTAAGGCCATTATAGGCACCAACAAGTCCTGCAAATCGGCCGAATGCAACCACACGCGCCCCGTTATTCTTTAGTAATTCGTAATCAATCAAGCGAATATTACGTTCGACACAGGCTCTCAACAGCTTAGCATTGTAAGGCTGTTGCTTATAAGTATGTGAGAAAAAGAAATACGTTTTATTAGGAATCAAATCGTTTATCGGCACCTCTTTAACACCAAATAGGACGTCGCAATCGGATAAATCTTCTTGCAAATCGATGCCATAGCGGACATATTCTTCGTCCGAAATAGCCCGTATCGCTGAGGGCTGTGCGACAATTTCACACTTAAATTTATTTTTCAAGTACGCAGCGTGTTCTGGAATTAATGCAACACGCTTATCTATTGGAATCTTACCCTCTCTTACTATGCCGATTTTCATATCCCTAAAGATAGTATAGATTTTAGCGTCTATTCGAATAGTTCCTTAGTTGATGTGCACATAATTGGCATAGAATTCGTGTATCTTCGCGAACCACATCTGTTTCGGGGCTGACTGGTATTGACAGCAAGCCGAAGGTTGATGTAAGCATGTCGAGCGCTGAAGGGGCAGCTCGTTAATACACCGCTTCATTTTTTTATAACTGGCGAAGATTCTTACGCTTTGGCCGCTTAATCTGACAGGATGTCGATTTTGCTAATCCTATACCAGGTATAGGAGCTGAACATCTCGCAGGAGCCCCCGTCTTGAGGCGACTGATCACGAGGTGTGGAAAATTCAGGAATGCAGTTAGCCTTTGCTTCACGGGCTAACCTAAGTCTAGAAGATAAGTCGTGATTAGGGTGCTTATGCTCAGAGATCGGTCGAAAATTCAATCATAAGATAAGCATGTAGAAAGCCTCAGGCTTCCTTGTTTGGACGCGGGTTCGATTCCCGCCAGCTCCACTTGGTGATCTAACAGAAGAACGAAGCCAGCGCTCCCACGCTGGCTTTTTCTTTAGAAAGAATATCCAAGCGCGCCTGAGCTTTTAAGGAAATGGGTAAAATATCTATGTAATACTCGTATTCATCATTGCTCTTTCCGTCGTAACTTTCATAAATGGAACGAATTCTACTTATGACTTTAGGGTCCCGCGGAGACATGGAACCTTATCTAGCTTTGGGTGAAGAACTTAAAAATGCTGGAAATGAAGTTGCCTTTTGCATGCCAGAACAATTTCGTTCACTGGCCTCAGAAGTGAGTGATCATTTCTTCCCCATGACGCACGAATACCTCGACTTAATCGATTCTCCTGATGTTAAAAAAATCACGGGGCAAATAGGCTCCGGTTTTAGCCGAATCATCACGCTTTTCAAGCTTTTGCGAGAAACGAGCCCCATACAAAAGCAGCTCATCCGCGATCAACGGGATGCAGATGTGAATTTTACTCCCGATAAAATCATTTACCACATCAAATGTGCCTACCCTGTCATGGCGGCCTTACGCGCAAAACGGAGCGTGGAATTACTCATTCCCATGCCTTGTTTGTTACATCCGGTTCGCGATTTGCCAGCCATAGGAATGGGCCAATTCAACAACAAGTGGTGGAATAAAATGAGCTATACACTCACAAATTCAGCGATGATTT
Organism: Schleiferiaceae bacterium; assembly: GCA_029248145.1. GTDB lineage: Bacteria > Bacteroidota > Bacteroidia > Flavobacteriales > Schleiferiaceae > UBA10364. The sequence goes on from JAQWJX010000081.1 coordinate 7,426, forward strand.
CTCAGGTAGTTATAGGTTATGGCAACAAAATCTTGACAGAATGGGATTGGGCGCCTTTAAAACGAAAAGAGGTTCGTGATTTTTTATTGAATAAGGTGCCTGTTGAATACGCCATCTCCAAGCGTCTCTTCCCGCAACCGCAGTACTGGCCTGAACGCGTTAAGGTTACAGATTTTCGTGAACGCAATAAGTCCAAGCATTGGGAGCCTTCAGAAGATTTAATACGATTTATAGAAAAATATCCGAATCCCTTGTATGTAGGGTTTGGTTCAATGATCAATGCGAAACCGAAAGAAGTAGGTCAAGCCCTAATACTACTAAGTAAGAAACACGATCTCCCCATTTTCATTAACTCTAGCTGGGGCGGTATTGAAATAGACAGCCCTTTACCCGAAAACATCTTTCTAGTCAGGGATATTCCTTACGATTGGCTCTTCAGTCGCGTTCGAGCAGTGGTTCACCATGGAGGCTCAGGCACTACTCATAGTGCCTTGCAGTTTGAGAGACCTCAGCTGATTCTTCCTCATATCGCAGACCAGTTTCTTTGGAATAAGTTAATCCACAAAGCAGGTATGGGGCCTTTAGGGTTCCCTATCAAAAAGTTTACCCTTACCCGTTTTGAAGAAAAAGTGCTCGAATTACTGCAATACTAGTGTCTTCTTGACGGTCGCTTTCCGCGACCAGAAGCTCCGGAACGGGGATTCCCACCGCCTTTTTTTGGACCGCGACTTGTACGTTGCGAGCGCTGTCCTTGCTTTGCCGGTATACGATTCTCAGGGACCGACCATTCCTCTGCAGCGCCTTCAGTAAAAGGATGTTCTTCAACTAAAGGAACAGCCGCTTTGATGAGTTTTTCGATATCTTTTAGATACCCACGCTCATCTGCGGAACAAAAAGAAATGGAAGAACCGGATGCATCGGCGCGCCCTGTTCGACCTATGCGATGAACGTAAGTTTCAGAAATGTTTGGAAGTTCATAGTTAATTACATGTTCTAACCCTGAAATATCAATACCCCGAGCCGCGATATCAGTAGCCACTAACACGCGGACGGTGCCCTCTTTAAAACCCTTAAGCGCCTTCTGACGGGCATTTTGGCTTTTATTTCCATGGATAGCCGCTGCACGAATTCCCTTCTTATCAAGAATCCGAACCACTTTATCACAGCCGTGCTTTGTTCTACCAAATACTAAAACACTTCCTTCTATTTCATTCAGTAAGTGAATAAGTAGGGATGGTTTTTCTGTCTTGCGCACGAAATAGACGCATTGCGACACACGCTCTGCTGTAGGCTTTTCAACAGCAATACGAACCTGCTTGTAGTTCGGTTTTAAAATCTGTCCGCTCAGCTCCATAATGGTCTTTGGCATGGTTGCCGAGAAAAATAGACTTTGACGTTTTGAAGGAATTAGTCGGAGTAATTTTTTAATGTCATGGATAAAGCCCATGTCCAGCATTTGATCGGCTTCATCAAGAACGAAATGCGTTAGTGAGCGTAGGTCGATAAATCCTTGACTTTGTAAATCTAACAATCGTCCAGGCGTTGCAACGAGAATATCAATCCCTCTTTTAAGCTGATCTATTTGTGGATTTGCGCCGACTCCACCAAAAATGACGGCGGTACGAAGGGACGTTCCTGACGAATAGCGCTTCGCATTTTCGGCAACCTGCAAAGCCAATTCACGCGTTGGTGTAACTACTAATGCTTTTATTCTACGTTTGCGTTCTGAAGGAGCATTCAGTAAATGCTCTATAATTGGAATTGTAAATGCTGCTGTTTTCCCTGTACCGGTCTGAGCGGTACCCAATAAATCATAGCCTTCTAAGAGGACCGGTATACTTTGGGCTTGAATAGGTGTCGGTTGTGTATAGCCTTGTTGTTTTAAGGCAGATAGAATTTGAGGCTTAAGCCCCAATGAATCAAAGGTCATATGTTGTTTTTAGGCTTCCATTAACTTAACGGAGCACAGCAAAGGTAGGGTTTCTAGTGTCAGTCGAATTTTATTTTGCAAAAACGATAGTTTTACTATTATTTTGCAGTGTAGAACGATTAATTCTAAAGTATATTCATCTTCAACTATGAATGCATTAAACATTACCATAAGTGCAAAGCTTTACAGTAAAAATCCCGATGAAACTGAGCTGGGAAGACGCATATTATCAAAGAGTATTGCATTGATGGACGAGCTCGGCTACGAGCATTTAACTTTTAAGAAAGTCGCTCGGGAAATTGTCAGTACTGAATCTGGAGTGTACCGCTATTTTCAAAATAAACATCAATTATTGACCTATCTCATTAATTGGTATTGGGGTTGGCTTGAAGTAAAAATGGCGCAAGAATTCATGCTGCTCAACAGTCCAGGGGAAAAACTGAAACGCGCCATAGAACTTTTGGTCTTTCCTATGGAACAAGATGAACGCATTCCTCACGTTGATGAGCGAGCCTTACAGCGCGTTGTAGTTGCCGAATACCCTAAGATTTACCTTACTAAAGACGTAGACCAAGAAAATAAAGAAGGCTACTTTTTAGGATATAAACAGATCTGTGAGACCCTAAGTCAACTCGCGCTACAAATTAACCCAGACTACCCGTATCCGCACAGCCTTTTCGCGACTATTATAGAGGCAGCGCAAAGTCAACAATTTTTTGCTGAACACCTTCCACGACTCTCGGATTCTTCCGGGGGGCGGCAAGAAATTGTTCAATTCCTGATTGACATGACCCTAAAGTCTTTACGTAAATAATGACTACTAACTGCTGTTAATAGGCACGGGAAAACTCAATGTAAACCTTCGCATAAGCTGGAGCGCAAAGCGAACTAAGAATTAAGTAGGCTGAATGGCTGCAACTTTCTGCAGGGTTTAAGACACGTATCTCACCTTCAAATTTTGTTACATTGCATAGCGTTAACTCAACGCTAATGAATAAAACTTGGAATTGGTCGCTGACCGTCGCCCTGGCTGGATTTTTATTCGGCTTTGACACTGTTGTTATTTCCGGTGCCAATGCCCCCATTAAAGAATTGTGGCAAACCTCAGCGTGGTTTCACGGCGTTTTCATCATGTCGATGGCGCTATGGGGCACTGTTTTGGGTTCTCTCGGAGGTGGCGTGCCTACGCGAGTTTGGGGTCGAAAGAAAACACTTATTGCCGTTGGATTATTGTATCTCATTAGTGCAATCGGTTCAGCATTAGCTCCGGATCCGTACCTCTTTTCATTCTTTCGCTTTTTGGGTGGTGTCGGTGTTGGCGCCTCCACAGTGGCCGCTCCTACTTACATTTCCGAAATAAGTTCTGCACAAAATCGCGGGCGATTAGTCGCATTATACCAATTCAACATTGTCTTCGGAATTCTCATCGCCTTTCTCTCTAATTATCTTCTCGACGGATTTGGAGGAATAAACGACTGGCGTTTGATGCTCGGTGTAGAAGCCCTACCGGCGGCTATCTATTGCGCACTGATCTTTGGTATTCCTAAATCTCCGCGGTGGCTGGTCGTTACGAAGGGTGACGACAAGCAAGCGTTACGAATATTAGAACGCATATTAAACAGCTCTGAAGCGGCCAAGAGTGAATTAACCGCAATAAAGAACCACACCACCGATAATTCATCCAAAGACAGTGTGTTCAACGGCAAATTCAAGAAGCCGTTACAATTGGCTTTTCTTCTCGCGTTTTTCAACCAATTAAGTGGAATCAATTTTATTCTCTATTACGCGCCCGTCATATTAGAAAATGCGGGGTTCGCAGCTTCAGACTCCCTGCTCTCTTCTATTTCGATCGGTGGTACCAACCTGCTTTTCACTTTTGCAGGACTTTATCTTATCGATCGTATGGGGCGTAAATCACTCATGTACATAGGATCCGTGGGCTATATTATATCATTGCTTATGGTGGCCTATGGATTCAAAACAGGGGCTTCAGCTGAATTCAATCTCTTTTTTATTCTTACATTCATCGCATCTCACGCCGTAGGCCAAGGCGCAGTCATATGGGTTTTTATCTCTGAAATTTTTCCAAACAGCGTAAGAGCCGCAGGTCAAGCATGGGGTACAGGCACACATTGGGTATTTGCTGCGTTAATAACGATGCTCGGTGAAGTTGTCCTCGAGGCATTTCCTGGCTGGATTATCTTTGTGTTTTTCGCCTTTTTTATGCTGTTGCAACTGCTCTTCACTCATTTCATGATGCCAGAAACTAAAGGCGTTAGTCTGGAGGAACTGCAGGAACAATTAGCCTCAAAAGAGGACTAAACTAATGAGTCGCTGAACAGACGAGGGCTTTTTATCGAACTTTCAAAGAGCTCATTTATTGTAATGCACCACCCTAGACAAAGGTAATGGCGGTTCTAATTTCGGTGTATTGTCCCGGTGTCACTTCGAGCCATGGAAAATCCAGATGTCCCAATCCTGTGACAGGCTCAACAGCAATAAAAGGTGCATTGGTAGGCCGGAAAATCTGCACTACAGGAGCTAGTGTTTTTATTTCAAGAGTATACGCATCATTATGAATGCGAGGGTGATCACTATAGAAAAACGCCCCGTCTACTTCTTCCGCCCATTGATGACCGGCATATGGAATTTCCTCACCAGGGTGACTAAATTCATTTTTGCTCAAACGTGCAGTAGGTTCTGGACTTAATCCCCAGTTTCCCTGTATCTTAAAATAGGGATGCCAACCAATATGAAAAGGCAAAACTTGTGTACCTGTGTTTCTGACAATCGCTTTTAGAAAAAATCCTTGCGCATGAAGTGAGTAGTGTATTTCTAAAACGCAAGGAAAAGGATAGAACTCGTGATGACCATCGTACACATAACGGCAGCAAAAACCATCAGAATCAGGCTGGACATCAAAGGTTTTATTGACGGTGAATCCATGCAAGGCTGCGTGATGTTTTTCATCATTGATCGGCCAATGAAACTCTTGTCCGTTGTGCGCCATGATTGTTCCTGAAGCCATACGCACAGGAAATGGAAACAATACAGCACCTGCAGCCCAATCCTCGGCGTTTTGCTTAAAGTCGTGAAGTAAGTCATGACCTTTCATTTTTAGTGCCAATAAAGAAGCGCCTTTACTTCCTACAGTAAAGGCGCCGTATTCATTTTCAAATTGAAGCGTTTTAGCCATTAATATCATAGATAGCCTTCATGTTCTCCATCTGCGCTTTGTAATCGTAGTCTAAATCAAGTAGCGCGCCTTTTGAAATATCAAATATCCATCCATGAACTGACGGCGCACCGCCGGCAGCATGGCTCTTCTGGAAATATTCCGTTTTCAGAATGTTATTACATTGTTCTATAACATTCAACTCGATCAATCTATTGTATCGTGCACCTTCATTGTCGATAGCGTCTAGCTCTGCAGCGTGTAATCTATATACATCTCTAATTTCACGAAGCCAACCATCGATCAAACCCAAACTTTGATTACCCATTGCCGCTGCAACACCACCACAATTGTAATGACCACAGACCACGACATGTTTCACTTTCAAATGTTCGATAGCGTAAAGAATCACGCTGTGTATGTTCATATCTGTATTTACCACTAGATTGGCAACATTGCGATGGACAAACACTTCTCCTGGTTCTAGACCCATGATATTATTGACGGGGACTCGAGAATCGGCACAGCTGATAAATAAAAATTCCGGGCTCTGGCCTTTAGCTAAATGCTCAAAGAATTCTGGATTGGATGCAGAATGGTGCGCTGCCCATTTTTTATTATTCTCAAATACTTTTTCATATGTGTTTTTCATAATGCTATTTTTTGTCGTTGGCTAAACATAAGAAATGTGCTGAACTACTAAAACAATTTTTTATTTAAAAGGTCTTCGTAAGACGTAAGATTTCGGCTTGTAACGTTTCTGAGCCAATTTTAACAAAACCCTAAAAAACCAATTTGCTGAGTAAAAGGAAAAATAATTCACCTCCGGTTCTGCTCCATAGGTACTTTTAATTTCAGTTGCAGTCCTTCCCAAACTCACTTTTTGGTATCCGCCTTCAATACCTAATCGAATCACATAAAACATAGTATAACTGTAGAAATCATTAGGTGAACTATCCGAAGAGCCAAAGTGCATGGCGCGCAAAAGTTTACCGTCTTCAACGGTAGATATAAATCCAATCAATCGATCTTGAAGAAAAAAGCCATGTATCTTA
>JAQWJX010000088.1:0-2301 GCA_029248145.1 Schleiferiaceae bacterium
GCTTTCGCACAATCACGGTCTGCGCATCGGCACTCAGGGACCATGCTAGGACTGCGATAAGGCTGTAAATAAATCTCTTCATATGGTAGATATCTAGTAGGGGTGCTGTATCTTGACTTCAACAGAGTTAAATTACAAAAAATGTTCACCCCACGCTTATGCTGTGTTTAAAAAAAGGCGTCTTCACGCTGATAGTTTCCTTCTTTATTCTAACCGGTGCGCATGCACAAGGTTCATATCCAATTTTGGAATGGAGCCCAGAATATTCCACTCGCTCTGCAAAATTTGACCGATTACTCCAAGTGGGTGATAAAGGATTTTACACCTACAAGACTGCTAATGTATCCTTACTGGGCTCCTCGCGTAATGAATATTTTGCCTATTACGACCGGTACGATTTGGGCGAGAATTGGCTCATTAAAAATGCGCGTTGGGAGTGGAGGGGTCGACGCGTTGATTATAAAACCAGTGTCATTATTGGCGAAACACAATACCTCTTTTATGAGAGTTATGACAGACAGGCGGATCAGCGTTATTTGCTTTGCCGCACCCTGGATTCAAATGCAACCTTAAGCGAAGTGAAAGTGCTGGAGGTGCTCGACAGTCGACGCAGGGCTCGTGGTGATTTCGATATTCAATTATCTAAAGACCGTACCAAGATTGCGATCTTTACAAATCCACCCTATGAACGTAATTCCACAGAAAACTTTTACATACGAATTTTTGATAGCGCCTTAGAGGAGCTTTGGAATGCAGATGTCGAATTGTCCTATCGAGATAGGAACTTTGGGATCATGGATTTTGAAGTGTCTAATTCAGGTGAAGTATTCATTTTAAGCTATTACGACAATAGTCCCAATGTAACCATGTTAAACAATCGAGATCTAGAGTATAAACTCATGAGGGTCACGGACGAGAGTGGGATTAGCGATGTGGTTGAGTTCGATTTAGGATTACAAGACGTGCTCGTTCAAAGCTTAGGAATCGAGTGTGATCTAGTAGACGGACAGATGGCCATTTCAGGGTTTTATGGTAGAAGAAACGTATGGGACATGGACGGAGCTTTGTATTTAGCGTTTGACCAAGCGAAGGGAGAAGTCGTTTCTTCAAATCTCAACCAATTCGCTCCCGATTTTGTAGCTCAATTCAATAAATATAGAGCGAAGCGCGGTAAAGGTATTCGAAGAAATTTTGTCTTTCGCCAGTTTGTATCCAGGCCAGATGGGGGTGCTTACGTAGTGGCAGAAGATTATGAGGTAGTCGTGCGACAAACTCAGGGTCAACGGGGTCAGACTACGACTAATTATTACTATTACTACAACGATGTTATTGTCTTAAGTATAGATAAATCTGGTGATGTCGATTGGTACGCGCACATTCCTAAGAAACAAACGTCAATGAATGATGGAGGTTACTTTTTGGGTTATACGATGTTGCTGAATGAAGAGGGATTACATTTTTTATACAATGATCACCGTAAGAATGCGAAACGCTGGGGTAAAAAGAACCTAAAGCGTATAACAAATGCGAAAGCAGGGAACCTGGTAATGGTAACATTGGGACATGATGCGTCCATGAGATACAATGTATTAAATCGAAATAAGCGCCAGAAATTCCGAGTTGCACCCCGTCAATCGAGATTGGCAAATGACGGCTATGACGGCGCGATACTGCTATCTTTGCGCGGTTCTAAAATCCGATTTGGTAATTTATATTTCGAAGAATAACACATGAATATTCATTTTATAGCTATTGGAGGTAGCGCCATGCATAATTTGGCCATTGCCCTTCACAATGGCGGGCATACGATCACTGGTTCAGACGATCAAATTTTTGAGCCATCTCGAGGTCGACTTGAGCGAAAGGGACTATTACCTGAGGTTGAAGGTTGGTATCCAGAAAAGGTCCATGAGGGGCTCGATGCCATTATTTTGGGAATGCACGCGCGTGAGGATAATCCGGAATTGGCACGAGCACAGGAATTAGACTTGCCCATTTTCTCGTATCCGGAATTTCTCTACGAAATCAGCAAAACCATGACGCGTGTAGTCATTGCCGGATCTCATGGTAAAACTACTACCACCGCAATGGTACTTCACGTGATGAATCATGTGGGACAGCCGACTAACTACATGGTTGGTGCCCAACTTGAAGGTTTCGATTGTATGGTTGAATTGGAAAGTGGTAGCGAATTTATGGTCATGGAAGGTGATGAGTATTTGAGCTCACCTATCGATCGTCGCCCAAAATTTCAAAGGTGGGAAACACGTTAATGTGGTCCCATGCAATACCTGTAACAAC
>JAQWJX010000093.1:0-7480 GCA_029248145.1 Schleiferiaceae bacterium
ACAATATTGGTGCAACCATCAGTGCTTGTTGGTCACGCACGGATACGGATACAAACTACCGTTGGGGTGGTCGTGACGGAGGAACAGCAACTGGAGGAACAGGACCTAATGGCGATCACACAAGTGGTTACGGTAGTTACGTTTATGCGGAGGCAAGTTTCAGTACAGGGACGCCCGTTGCTACTTTAACGTCTCCTTCTATAGATCTATCAGCACTTACTACACCTGAGATGCATTTCTGGTATCACTTATATGCACAGAACGGCTCGCAAGGGACATTGACCTGGAGTATCCAAGACGTCAGTGCAGGTACGTGGGTGGTTTTAGATTCTATATCAGGAAATCAAGGGAATCAATGGGTAGAAATCGTTGAAGATCTTAGTTCTTACGCCAATAAAACTGTGAAAATTAAGTTTTCGGCACAGAAGTCGTCAGGTACAACGCCCCAACAAGGTGATATAGCTGTCGATGATTTAAGTATTGTCGAGGCACCTACATGTCCGGATCCATCCGCATTGAGCGCGACTCCAACATCTACAACAGAAATCGAATTAGCGTGGACAACTGGTGGTGCTACAGCATGGCAAGTAGAGTACGGTCAATCCGGTTTTGTACAAGGTAATGGTACCGTTGTAAACGCATTAACGAATCCATTTACAATAACTGGTTTAACCTCAGGTGTTACCTATGACTTTTATGTCCGCGATTCTTGTAGTGCAACTGAATTTTCGGATTGGATAGGTCCGGTCACAGCAACAACACTAAGTTGTGTAGGAGGTTGTACGTACACTTTAGTACTCACAGATGACTACGGAGACGGTTGGACTGGAAATAACCAGGGTACGAACTTCCATGCTTTAGAAGTTACTACAGGTACGTCGGTGACAAGCTTTACGATGTCTAATACCACAGGGGCATTGGGCACCACTGAAACATTTACATTCAATGTATGTGATGGTGATACACTATACTTAGAATTCATTGATAACGGGAATTGGGAAGATGAATGTGGCTACACGCTAACTGATGCTAACGGAGTAGTAGTATCTTCGGTTGCAGGGGGGTCTATGACTGCCGGTATAAAGTATCAAGGTTCTGCGAATTGTTCGTCTCCTTGTCCGGCGCCATCTCCATCATTTAGCTCTACAGCAACGTTCCTAAGTGTAGATTTTGATGCGACCACTTCGACGGGTGCTGCATTGACTTACAGTTGGGACTTTGGTGATGGTAATACAGGTACCGGTGATCAGCCAACCCATTTTTACGGTGCAGGCGGTTCTTATGCCGTGGTTCTTACTGCCACAGATTCTTGTGGGCAGTCTGTGACAGCGACGGATACGCTCTTAGTGTGTGAAGAACTACTACCAAATGTAACTTACACGCAAAGTGTGTTCACTGTTAATTTTGATGCTTCTGGAGCTGCAGGCGCAACAGGAGCGACATGGGACTTTGGCGATGGAAATACAGGCTCAGGATTAACACCGTCTAATACGTACAGTGGTTCTGGAACTTTCGCAGTTGATGTTACAGTTACTAATGATTGTGGTGATGAGGCGGATACTACCCTTTACATTACGATATGTGTGCAACCTACAGCCAACTGGACTGCTGCGATAATCAGTGCCGGCGGAGGTGGAATGCAGGTTCAGTTTGACGGAACCAGCTCAACTGGTGGAAATTCTTTCCAGTGGAACTTCGGTGATGGTAATACAAATACCACCTCGAATTATCCATTACATACTTACGGTACGGTCTCATTAGCTTATAATGTTTCTTTGACTGTTTACAATGCTTGTGGTGATAGCGATACGAAAACAGGGATATTAGGCGAAAATTTAGGGGTTTCGGATGCGGATATAGTGCGCCTAGATGTATTCCCTAATCCAGTCCAGTACGTGTTGACTATAGAAAGTGATTTTGCTATTAATGGTGAGATTAGTCTTACAGATGCTTTAGGAAGAATAGTACTGGCTGCTCAAGGCAGCGGGGATAATCGCCAACAGATCAATGTATCAGAGTTAGCCGCTGGAAGCTATGTCCTCAGAATTGTGGACGGCGCGAACATAACGCAAGAACGGATACAAATAGTACGATAAAGCAAAAGCCGCCCTACGGGGCGGCTTTTTTTATGCCTTTTTTACAAATTCGCTTTTCAGCATCATCGATCCAAACCCGTCGATTTTACAACTGATATTGTGGTCGCCTTCCACTAGTTTGATACGACTTACTTTAGTTCCAGGTTTGATTGGCTTGGGTGCACCTTTTACAGGCAATGACTTTATGACGGTAACGCTATCACCATCTTGTAATGGATTGCCATTTACATCAAGAACAACGAGCCCTTGTGGCTCCTGCTCGGGATTCCATTCGTGTCCACATTCAGGACAGATCAATAATGCATCTAAAGGATATGCATACATTCCATTGCATTCTGGGCAGGGGTGAGAATCGGACATCAATTCGAGTACTTAGAAGTTATTTAAGAGAAGAATAACGGAAAACTACACCAACGAATAAAGTAAGAGCAGCAATCCCTATAAAGGCAACTTCAGGGGCACGCATTTGCAATGCTATGTAGCCAATAAGCGCTCCAAAAACATAGCCCATATCACGCCAAAATCGATAAGTAGAAAGCGCCTGTGGACGCCAAGTAGGGTGACTGTGGTTGCTAATACCTACTAGAAAAGTAGGGTAGACCATCGCCGTACCAAATCCCAATAGTATGTACGGCAGCCAGAACAGCGGAAAATTACGAAGACCAAGGAGCGCCAACCCCTGCATTATCATACCCCACATGAGTAGTCTGCGAATGTTCCCTTTATTCGAGAGAGGTCCTGTGAAGAGTTGTCCCAAACCCCATGTTGAAGCGTGAATACCCGTAAGAATACCCACAGTAGTTAAACTTTCGCCGCTCGCTAAAAGTAAAGAAGGCAATACAGCCCAAAGAATGCCGTCGTTTGCGTTATTTACAACGCCTGCCCATGTTATGGTTCGCAAGGCCGGATCACTAAAGGTTGTTTTATAAAAAATAGATTTATCCTTTTCACTTAAACTTGACTCGACGTGCTGTTTGGCTTCGAGTTCCGCCCATGGCAGCGTTTCAGGAATGACGAAAATTGCTAATAAAGAGGCTATGAAAACAATGCCCATGGCCGTATATAAAACAGGTGTAATGAGTCCCGTTGATTCTGCGTAATAGGCGGCAAATGCAGCGGAGGCACCCACAGCAACGTATCCCGCACTCTCATTTAATCCCATAGCCGTGCCGCGGTGTTTTAATCCAACGATATCTATTTTCATAATCACGGTTGTCGACCAGGTAAACCCTTGACTCAAACCTAGAGCAATGTTGGCTAGAATAATTAATGCACTCTCGCCAGAATTAAGTAATAACATCGGTGCTTGCAGTGCTATAGCCCATCCAAGCAATAAGGTGCGTTTTCTACCAATTTCAGCGATTAATTTCCCAGTGAAGAGGTTTGCGATCGCTTTGCTCAGACCGAAGACAGCCACCATGATTAGGGTGGCCTCCAATTCAGATACGGACCAATTCTTTGTGAGTTCCGGCAAAATACTTCGCTCGAATCCCACCATGGCTCCAACAAAGGCACTCATTAGTACGAGAATGCTGAAAAGACCAGCGTTTTCGCGAAGGCCTAATTGGACCTTTCTCATGTTAGTCTTCAATCTTTTTGATGCGAATACCAACCCAAGCGTAGATAAGCGTCATTACCGGTGAAATCAGGTTGAAGAAGGCATACATAAAGTAGTCGCCCGTAGCCACACCTAGTACAGAACTTTGATAGGCGCCGCAAGTATTCCATGGAATTAATACAGAGGTTACCGTCCCACTGTCTTCTAATGTGCGGCTCAGGTTTTCAGGAGCAAGGCCGCGTTCACGATATACATCTTTAAACATTCGTCCCGGTACCACTATGGCTAAATACTGATCCGAAGCGGTTACGTTTAACACACCACAAGCAACGAGGGTTGAGGTGATAAGAGATGCAGATCCACGAGCAAATCGAATGATTGCATTGGTAATGGTTGCGAGAAAGCCCGAAGCCTCCATGGCGCCACCAAATGCCATCGCACTGAGAATCAGCCAGACCGTTCCTAGCATTCCGCTCATGCCAGAGGTACTGAGTAAATCTGAAAGGATGGGATGTTCGCTAGGGACTGCGATACTGCCATAGACGCTGCGCATCGCAATTTCGTAAATGGGGTGTGCGCCAGTGCCCAATTCTTGCAATAAGGGTTGCTGAAATACAAGAGCTGCTATGAGTCCACTAAAAATACCTATAGAAATCGCTACTAATGCATCAATTTTTCGTGAAATCAGCAGGATAACAACGGCGGGTACTAGGAAGAGCCAAGGCGTAATATTGAATTGAGCACTCAAGAGGGATTGAACTTCTGCGACCTCTGCAGCATCTAATGCACCGTCTTTATATCCTAGACCTAAGACTGTGAAGAGAATCAATGCAATGATCAAACTAGGTACGGTGGTATAGAGCATGTAGCGAATGTGAGTAAACAGATCCGTACCTGCCATTGCAGGGGCAAGATTCGTAGTGTCGCTGAGCGGACTTAATTTATCACCAAAATACGCACCTGATATCACAGCTCCCGCCACAACTGGGGAGGGAATACCTATGGTTTGCCCTATTCCCATCAATGCAATACCTACTGTTGCTGTTGTAGACCATGAAGAACCTGTACTCAGGCTGATCAGGGCGGAGATAATGACGGCAGTGGGAAGAAAGAATTGGACATTTATTAAGTCCAAACCGTAATAAATCATTGCAGGTACAACACCGCCTAAAAGCCACGTACCGGCCAAACCTCCAATGAGGATCAGGATGAATATCGCCTGTGTGGTATCGTGAATGTTCGTTTTGATTTTAGCAAAGACAGCTTCAACCGTACTCCCGTTGAAGACCCCAATTACCGCTGCAACGAACGCTGCAAGCATTAAAATAACTTGGTTTGAACCGGAAAGCGCGTCATCTCCATAGACTTCACCTACATTAAACCAGAGCAGAACCATGAGTACTACTAGTGGTGTGAGAGCGAGAAGGAGTTGGGCGGTAGGGTGGTTCTGCTTCATGGTCGATTCTTAGGCTTGCGCTTTTAGCTCATTGCCGTAATTATATCCTGTTTAGTAATTATATGATAGCCTTGTTCCACTGCAACGAGCACAGCGCGGTGGCCACTTTTTACCATATTGGCCACTTCTTCAATACTTGTTGTTAGGTCGACCACTGGATATGGTGACCCCATAATATCGCCTATGAGTTTGCTGTTTACAGGGTGGTCGAGCATGCAAGAAAGCATGGTATGGTCGTCAATAGAGCCGACTTGCTTACCGTCTTGCATCACCGGAATCTGCGTAATATCGTGAACCTTCATCAGTCGAGCGGCATTACTAAGCGGCTCCGTAGGACTTACAGTGATCAAGGGCAAATGACTGTGGTTGTCAATCAAATCTTTTGCCAATTTATTCGTAGGGGCAAGGAAGCCTCTATCTCGCATCCAGTCGTCGTTGTAGACCTTTCCTACGTAACGTGAGCCGTGATCATGAAAAAGTACCACCACGACGTCATCTGGTGTCAAGCGGTCTTTAAGTTGGCGTAAACCTTGAAAGGCAGAGCCACAACTGTAGCCCAAGAACAGCCCTTCTTTACGTGCTAATTCTCTTGTTGCTAGCGCCCCATCTTTGTCCGTGACCTTTTCGAAAAAATCGATCACATCAAAATCAACATTTTTTGGAAGGATATCTTCACCAATACCCTCTGTGATGTAACTGTATATTTCCTTTTCGTCAAACTCACCCGTTTCGTGATATTTCTTAAAAACCGAACCGTAGGAGTCCACACCCCACACTTGTACATGTGGGTTTTGCTCTTTTAAGTATTTCCCTACGCCTGAAATGGTCCCGCCGGTTCCAACACCAACCACGAAATGAGTCACTTTACCTTCCGTTTGCTCCCAAATTTCGGGACCTGTAGAATCGTAGTGTGCTTGACGGTTACTCAGGTTGTCGTATTGGTAAGGATAAAATGAGTTTGGAATTTCTTTGTTTAATCGTGAAGCTACACTGTAGTAACTCTCAGGATGCTCAGGTGCCACGTTCGTAGGACACACATAAACTTCCGCACCCATGGCGCGCAGAATGTCCATCTTTTCCTTTGATTGCTTATCGCTTAATGTACAAATGAGCTTGTATCCTTTTACAATAGCCGCTAGCGCAAGTCCCATTCCCGTGTTGCCGGAAGTACATTCAATGATGGTGCCCCCAGGTTTAATGTCTCCGCGTGCTTCTGCATCTTCGATCATTTGTAAAGCCATACGGTCTTTTACGCTGTGGCCAGGATTAAAGTATTCCACCTTTGCATAAACCGGACAAGGGAAATCTTCAGCAATTTTATTGAGTTTGATCATGGGCGTATTGCCTATGGTCTCAAGGATATTGTTGTAAATGGGGCGCATGGGCCAATCTGTTTTGTATTAGGTTCCGTAAAGATAACCGATTGTATGCCTGGAACAAGGGTTCTTATGAGAAACGAATGCTTTGGATAGGGTGCAACCTAGCAATCCAACGAACGGGGAGGAGTAGTATGAGGTAGGCGATGACAATGAACACGGCATTCGCACCGAGAATCCATGTCCAGTCGAAGGTGATGGGCGCCGTTGCGATGTAGTAGGTTTCGGGATCTAATTGGATCCAGCTGAATTGCCACTGTAAAAAACTCAGTCCTAACCCCAGCGCATTTCCCCAAACTAATCCGCGAGTTAAAATACGGATGCTGAGCCATTGGAAAACCTGCAGAATAAGACGGTCACTACCGCCGAGTGCTTTGAGTGTACCAATCATTCGGGTACGGTCAATAATCAAAACAAGTAAGGCCGTTATGAGATTAGCCACGGCTACAATAAGAACAATAGCGAGCACGAGTATGATGTTCGTGTCGAAAAGCGCGAGCCATCCGAAGATTGCTGGATGACGGTCTTCAATGCTACGCGCCTGCATGGTATATGGAATCACTGCATTCCAATAGGATGAAATAATTTCGCGTCCTTCTTGGTCATTCAGTACCACCATATAGCTGCTTACACTGTCCGCACGCCAACCGTTAAGTCGGGCAACATCTTCCTGATTCATTAAAATAGTCTGCCGGTCAAATTCGTCTAAACCCGTGGTAAAAAGCCCTTCCACAATGGATTTCCTGAGTCGAGGCAATTCGCCCTGATTCTTTAGGACCGTTAATACAGCGGTATCTCCAATGCCTAGGTCCAATTCTCGTGCTAGAGTGGTAGATAGGAAGGCACCGTAGCGCGAGGTGGGAGAAGAGGCACCGTTACCGGTCCCGTATTGGGCAGAGAACGTTTCCAAATAATCAGTCTCGAGACCTTTGATTTGAATGCCGTCGAAGGCATCTTCAATAGGATTTACCAGCAACGCCATTTTTTGAACCAC
>JAQWJX010000106.1:0-3719 GCA_029248145.1 Schleiferiaceae bacterium
TTCAATCATCTGCGCACTGTCGCTGACGCTGAATCATTTACTCGTTCCACAAACGAATATTAAACGCATTGCATTTGAAGAAAAATACGTGACTGGCGTCAATCGACCAATCAGCCAGAAAATGCACCGCCAAGTGCTGCCTGGGCACTATGTCTATTTTGAAACTTTCTCAGGAGTGCGCGAGAGCGGGTACCAAATGACCTATGAAGTTTTTGAAGACCACCAGCTTAAAAGCAAACTCTCAGCAGATTTTGTCCGTTTAGATACCGCCACAGGACGTTGGCGCCTAGACAACTATAGACTCCGCACGCTAGATGCCGAAGGTATTGAGCAAATCTCTTTCGGTCGTAGAATGGACACAGCCCTTGCCTTTACTTCAGAGCAAATTGCGCCCAAGCTTAATTCGATCGCTACAATGAACAGTAAAGAATTGAGCCGATTCATAGCACAGGAAGAGCTCACCGGTAACGAAAACATTGCATCGTACCAAATGGAAATGCAACGCCGGACCTCCTACCCCGTCAGTTCTTATGTCTTTGTTTTGTTAGCAGTAGGGCTTGCGAGTCAAAAAAAGCGCGGCGGACTGGGGGTAAACATCGCAATAGGACTGGTTTTAACCGCCATCTACATTTTTTTCATGCAGCTTTCTGAGACGTTTGCTAAAACTGGATTACTTAGTTCAGAAGGGCTACTGGGAGGACCTTTGGAATGGATTGGGATACAACCTGCTGAATTCGCTGTATGGATACCTAATATTGTATTCGCTACAATAGCACTTTGGCGCTACAGTGCGGCTCCAAAATAACGCCTTTCCATGAAACCACTGAGCAGTCACTTTAAAGACCAATTAAGTCTTCATTTCATCGTCTTCATTTGGGGTTTTACCGCAATCTTAGGACGCTATATATCTATCGACGCTCTTTCACTTGTATTCAATAGAACGGCACTTACCTCTGTCGCTATTGCAGGATACATGCTTTGGAAAAAGCGTCCATTTGGCGCAAGTACGAAAGAACTTTGGTTTATGGCCTTGTGCGGCATATTGATTGCAGTGCATTGGATTACGTTCTTTGGCGCCATTAAAATTGCCAATGTAAGTATCACTTTAGCCGGAGTTTCGACCGGCGCATTATTTTCCGCTTTGCTCAACCCTATTTTGAATAAAGGGAAATTAGACCCTGTAGAATTGGCATTAGGCGCTATTGTAGTTGTAGGTATTGTGATCGTGTTTTATGAAGAACCCAACGCTGCATCTATTAAAACCTACGTTTGGGCGGGCTATACACTGACGAATTATCAACTAGGCCTACTCATAGCACTTTTCAGCGCTTCCTTAAGCGCGAGTTTTAGCATTTTAAATAAGCAGCTGGTGGCTCGGTACCCACTGCCCGTTCAAGTTACTTTTTGGGAACTCTCCTTTGCCTTTGTTGGTGTAGCGCTCTACGACCTTATAGCGGGGAGTCATAACCCTATGACACTCTGGGCGACCACAGCAAACGACTGGTGGTTCCTTGCGGTTTTAGCGCTTTTGTGCACCGCATACCCCTTTATTAAAAGTGTTGAATTGCTCAAACGACTATCACCGTTTAGTGTCATGCTCGCTATTAACTTAGAACCTGTTTATGGTATTCTACTAGCGGCATTACTTTTCGGTGCCGAAGAGAATATGAATCCCCAATTTTACCTAGGTGTTCTCATTATTTTAGGGACTGTTATCGCCAATGGGATTATAAAAGCACAAAAAAGGAAGTCCGGGTCCTAAGGACTTTGTATTTTGCACGACCGATTCAGAAAGTAATTATGGATTATTTATCATTTGAGAAACCCATCGAAGAACTTGAGGTTCAACTGTCTAAGGCTCTAGAACTGGCAGATGATACCGGTGTAGATATGGCGAAAAGTATCGACGATATTCGCCAGAAACTCGATGATGCTAAAAAGAAAATTTACGGCAATCTGAGCGCGTGGGAACGTGTCCAATTATCCCGTCACCCGCAACGTCCTTACACTCAGGCGTACATCAATGCAATCACAGAAGGAAACTTCATCGAAATGCACGGTGATCGAGGGGTGAAAGACGATAAAGCAATGATTGGAGGCTGGGGAATGATCGGCGACCAATCCTACATGTTCATCGGTCAGCAAAAAGGGGTCAATACAAAAATGCGTCAGTACCGTAATTTTGGTATGGCAAACCCAGAAGGGTACCGTAAGGCCTTGCGCCTGATGAAACAAGCTGAAAAATTTGGACGTCCTATCATCACCTTAATCGATACACCGGGAGCATTCCCAGGTCTTGAAGCAGAGGAACGCGGCCAAGGTGAAGCAATCGCAAAAAACATCATGGAAATGTCACGCCTTAAAGTGCCTGTCATCTGCATCATTATTGGTGAAGGAGCTTCAGGTGGAGCAATCGGCATCGGCGTAGGAGATAAAGTTTTAATGCTCGAAAACACGTGGTACAGCGTGATTTCGCCGGAGAGTTGCTCTTCTATTTTGTGGCGTACTTGGGATTACAAGGAAACCGCTGCAGATGCGCTAAAGCTTACTGCTAAAGACATGAAAAAGAACGGTCTCATTGACGGCATCATCAAAGAGCCCTTAGGTGGTGCACATGCTAACCCAGAGGCCATGTTCGAAATTGTAAAAAGAGAAATTACTAAACATACCAAAGTCCTTTTGAAAATGGATCCACAAGAGCGTATAGAAGCGCGTATGGAAAAATTCTTCAGTATGGGAGTCTTTGCTGAATAATACAAACTGTGGCTGAACAACCCAATAAGAATGCTGGTGTACCGGGAAGACCTTCCGGGAAAACGACCAATCTAACTGCAGGAGGACGTGTGCCACCGCAAGCTGTAGATTTGGAAGAAGCAGTATTGGGTGCGCTTTTGATCGATAAAAATGCGCTTTCAAGAGTCATTGATATTCTTCACTCAGAGGCGTTTTACAAAGAGCAACACCAGCTTATTTACAAAGCCATCGGTAGCCTTTTTGGAGATAATCAACCCGTCGATATTCTAACCGTTTCGGCAGAATTGCGCAAGGAAGGACTTATGAAGCAGGCCGGTGGGGAGCGTTACCTCGCCCAATTGAGTCAAAAAGTCAGTTCCGGTGCACATATTGAGTACCACTCGCGCATTGTTTTACAGAAGCACATCCAAAGAGAATTGGTTCGTATTTCTAGTGAAATCATTGAAAGCGCCTTTGACGAGACTACCGACGTACTCGAACTCCTAGATACTTCTGAGCAAAAGCTTTTCGAAGTGGCGCAAGGGAACCTTAAACGGAACTACGAAAGTGCGGAAGATTTAATTCGCCAAGCATTGGATCGTATAGAAACCATTTCGAAGCAAGAAGGCCTTTCTGGAGTCCCTTCCGGTTTTGCAGCTTTAGATCGAGTAACCTCTGGATGGCAACCGTCGGATTTGATCATTCTTGCTGCTCGTCCGGGTATGGGAAAAACAGCATTCGTACTTTCAATGGCTCGGAACATGGCTATTGATCATCAAAAGCGAGTGGCAGTATTTTCGCTTGAGATGTCTTCGGTCCAATTAATCACACGTATTATCTCTTCGGAAACGGGTATCAACTCAGAAAAACTGCGCAAAGGAGACCTTACCGATGGGGAATGGAACCAATTAACCTCTGGTGTTAAGGACCTCGAAAAAGCAAAGCTCTTTATCGACGATACGCCTGCCTTGAGTGTTTTCGACCTT
>JAQWJX010000078.1:0-2274 GCA_029248145.1 Schleiferiaceae bacterium
ACCCCAAGACGCCATCATCAAAACCACTGAAGGTGAGGAGGTTCTGAATTTTTGTGCAAATAATTATTTAGGACTGAGCTCACACCCACGTGTTTTGGCGGCGGCTCAAAAAACATTAGAAACCCACGGTTTCGGCATGTCATCTGTGCGTTTTATTTGCGGTACACAAGACATTCACAAAGAGTTGGAGGCTAAGCTTGCTGATTTTTTGCACTGCGAGGATACCATTCTCTATGCAGCGGCCTTCGATGCGAATGGCGGGGTGTTTGAACCGCTTTTAACCGCAGAAGACGCGATTATTTCAGACAGTTTAAATCACGCCTCCATTATAGATGGGGTCCGCCTGTGTAAAGCGAAACGTTACCGTTATGCGAATAACGACATGGCAGATTTAGAGTTGCAATTAAAAGCAGCTGAAGGTGCTCGATTCAAAATAATTGTGACCGACGGTGTTTTTTCTATGGACGGTTATGTGGCACAATTGGACAGAATTTGTGATTTGGCTGACCAATACGATGCGCTCGTTATGGTCGACGAATGCCACGCCACTGGATTTATTGGTAAGACGGGACGTGGGACGGTCGAGCTAAAAAACGTCCTGGGGCGCGTAGATATCATCACTGGAACTTTAGGGAAAGCCCTGGGCGGTGCAATGGGTGGTTTTACTACCGGACGAAAGGAAATTATCGAAATGTTGCGTCAAAAATCTCGTCCATACCTTTTCTCCAACTCGCTCGCGCCAGCTATCGTAGGGGCCTCGATTGAGGTATTGAATTTGTTGAGCGAAACTACAGACCTGCGTGACCAGTTAGAATGGAACGTGAACTACTTCAAAGACGGCATGAAGGCGGCAGGCTTTGATTATAAGGATGGTGATAGTGCTATTGTACCGATCATGCTTTACGATGCAGCCTTAAGTCAGGAATTCGCAGATAAACTGCTTACAGAAGGCATCTACGTTATTGGCTTCTTTTATCCGGTTGTACCGCAAGGTCAAGCGAGAATTAGAGTTCAGTTGAGTGCTGCACACAGCCAAGCACACCTCGACAAAGCCATTGCGGCATTCACGAAGGTGGGTAAGGAATTAGGAGTAGTAGAGTAAGGAGTCCACTTTTAACAACACTTTATCGAGGTTTATTCACCACTCAAAGTGCTCATCTGCAACCGTAGCGTTACTTTTGATCCTCAATTAGAACTACAGCACATGCTTATTCAGATTTTACAGTTCGTTTTAGGACTCTCTATATTGATCGTACTTCACGAGTTTGGTCACTACTTACCTGCACGTTTTTTCGGAGTGCGCGTCACTAAATTCTACCTCTTTTTCGACTATAAATTTTCTTTGTTCAAGAAGAAAATTGGGGAAACTGAATGGGGAATTGGTTGGATCCCGTTAGGCGGATATGTGAAAATTGAAGGTATGGTGGACGAAAGCATGGACACTGAAAACCTCAGCGAAGAGCCAGAGGATTGGGAATTCAGAGCAAAGCCGGCCTGGCAACGTGTGATCATTCTTACCGGAGGTGTCATCATGAATTTCATCACTGCGTATTTCATTTACGTCTTCTTATTGATGTCTTACGGAAAAGACTATTTGCCGAACGAAAGTTTAGTGAACGGCATCTGGACGAACGAAATGGGACTTTCAATGGGGCTTGAGAACGGCGATAAGATTGTAAGTATTGGTGATGTGGTTCCTGAGAGTTACCGTGAAATTCCAATGGAGATTTTATTAAGCCAAGAAGAGGATATCGTAGTAGAGCGTGCTGGAAATTTAGTGACCGTTCCTATCACCATGGAGGCTATTGAAGATATGATCAGCAACAAGAAATTTGTCGGGTTAATCAATCCGCGTATGCCGTATGTGATTGGAGGCTTTGGCGATGAAAGTGCAGGAAGTAATTCTGGACTGGCTGTGGGTGATAGCATTGTCGGTCTCAATGGCCAGGAAATGCTGTTTTTCGACGAATACAAGAAGGTTTTACCTGAATTGGCAGGGCAAGAGATCACATTGAGCATCTACCGCGAGGGCCGACTAGACAGCCTTAAAATGACGATCCCTGAATCTGGCCAATTAGGCGTTTATAACACAGGTGAGGTCTTCAAATACTACGAAATAAAGACCAAAACATACACCTCTTTGTACGCTTCCGTCCTAGGATTGAAGATGAGCTTGAATTGACGGATATAGCTCATTAATTTATTCTGAACCTCGCCTCCTGCGCCACCTAAAGCTTCGGCAAAGGTGTATGTTTTGGTCTTTATTTCGTAGTA
>JAQWJX010000107.1:0-9830 GCA_029248145.1 Schleiferiaceae bacterium
CGTTCAATGATAATGCCGTTTAAAAAAATAGCCAATTCACGATCGGTCATCATAATGAATCGGTCCTCTTCTTCCTTGCCCGCCCATCCTTTATATTGGGCCTCACTCACTTCAAAACCCGTAGTAGCAAAAAGTGCAACAACATGGTCGTAGTGGTAGCCAAACAAATACCGTAGGCGTCTGTAAATATCATTATT
This sequence comes from Schleiferiaceae bacterium, assembly GCA_029248145.1. Classification (GTDB taxonomy): domain Bacteria; phylum Bacteroidota; class Bacteroidia; order Flavobacteriales; family Schleiferiaceae; genus UBA10364. The sequence continues at coordinate 198 of JAQWJX010000107.1, forward strand.
GATCATAAAAAAAATGCCCTTGAATCTAGAGCTAGCTTAGATTTTGGTCCGCTACTTATTCTTTTATCTCAGGTACTGCCGGTCCTGCCGGTATGCCCTTTTTCGGATTGGGTAGCGCGTCATAAATAAGACGATACTTTGTAGGTTCACGCTTCTTCTTTTCACGCTTCGGTGCGTCGCCTTCCGTTTTACTGCGGGGTGGTTTACGGTCCGAATTTGCTTCTTTAGCTCTACGCGGCTTTTCATTTTTTGGCCCACGGTCATTTCTGCCGCCGCCTTTTGAACCTGATTTACCACGGCTCTGGCCCTTCCAATAAGGACCCTCGCCTAATTCCGTAGGAGGTTGATCTTTCTCTAATTCACGGTCGATGAGTTGCTCAATCTTTGAGAATTTGAACATATCGTCAGCACACACCAACGTGACCGCCATTCCTTCGGTCTTAGCCCGTGCTGTACGTCCTATACGGTGTACATAATCTTCAGCATCACCGGGTACATCATAATTGATCACTAAATCAATTCCTTTGATGTCAATCCCCCTAGACATCACATCCGTAGCGACCATAATACGGGTCTTTCCGCTACGGAAATCGCGCAATGCTTCTTCGCGTGCATCCTGCTCGTAGTCAGACGAAATACCCTGACAAGCGTAGCCCTTTTGTAATAATGTTCGGGCCAATTTCTCCACCTTCTTCTTCGTTGAACAGAATATAATGATGGCTTGAAAATCATCCTTATCGCCCAATATATGACGAACTAAAGCTACTTTCTGCTCTTCATGGGCGAGGTATACCTTTTGGGTCACACCATCGGCCGGCTTCGAAATTGCCACACTGATCTCGTCCGGTTCGCTTAAGATTTCCTTCGCTAATTTGCGAATCTTAGAGGCCATCGTTGCAGAGAACATTAAACTCTGACGCTCTGCCGGAAGCGCGTCGATTATTTTTATGATGTCGTCATAGAAACCAATGTCCAACATCCGGTCGGCCTCATCGAGAATCAAATGCTTAACGGTATCAAATTTCACATAGCCACGTGCCATATGGGCCATTAATCGACCCGGAGTTGCTACAATGATATCGGCGCCACCTTTGAGTGCATCCGCTTCAGCTTCCCAGCTTACCCCATCGCCACCGCCATAAACGGGGTAACACGATGCATTCGTGAAGTAGGCAATCCCTTGAATCTGCTGATCAATTTGAATGGCCAATTCTCGCGTGGGGCACAAAATGAGCACCTGTACGCCGTCGCTTGGCGCATCTGCGATCTGGTTTAATGTAGGTAATACGAAAGCTGCCGTTTTTCCCGTACCTGTCTGCGCACAGCCGATCAGGTCTTTTCCATCTAATATAGTAGGAATGGCTTTTATCTGAATCTCTGTTGCCTCTTCAAAGTTCATATAGAACAAGGCATCAAGGATGGTTTCGTTTAATTTAAATTCTGAAAATTTCATTCAATTAGTTTAGGCTTAAATACGCCACCAGTTCCAAAGTATTGGAAATGGCTAAGGACGAAGGGCCAGTGCCCACCGACCATTGCGTGCGGTCGATCGTAAAGGTCGCAACCCATTCATTGTTTGCACTTTGAACGACGCGAACGCTTATAGGATGTGTTTCATCGCGCAAGGTAAGGCCTCCTTGCATGTCGTAGGTGGTTTCGTTACCAATTTTCCGCACAAAATCAATTTTATCCGCTGTAAAACAAATAGTTGGGAATCGGTTTACATCTAGATACTCTTGCTTTTCCTTCACGTTTTTATCTCGTGCGGCGATTGACGTTTTAAAGGTGTTGGCTGGCAGACATGCTTCGAAAGAAGTCAACATATCCGAATCCATTAAAGCCTGACCTTGGACGTCCGAAAAACTTCCCTTCACTGTACTAAACACAAACTCCTTTATTTCAAAAGAAACCGTTCCGGTCAGCTGCCTTTCGACAGGTTGCGCTACCAATGCCGAAGAAAAAAGAAAAAGGGCTACGAGCAGTAAAGTACGAATCATCTTAAAGTAATTTATTAAAACCATGTTCCCTTAACAACTGAAGACGGGGTCCATGTTCAATAAACTCAATAGGAAGTTTGTGTGTAATGCATTTTCCGGGGTGGTCTATTTCTGCCATAAGTGCTTTCACTGCACCGGCTAATCCGCCCCACCCTGTACTTTCTTCAAAAACGTGTATTTCTTCAAAATCGGATAAAATAGTGCCGAAATCATCAAAAAACGGCCAGTTTTGCGCCAAATGAAGGTGATTTTCGCCTTTTTTCATTAAATCAGAAAGTGCACCTGTGCTCACCCAAAGGCTGGATCCATCTGATTTTTTCAACCATTCGTAGGCACGAAAATCCGTTGGCGTTCCTCCTTGCGTTCGCGCTTTTGGATAACGAATAAAAAGCGGCCCAGCTGGAGGACAAGCGGCGGCTTCCAAAAGCATTCCCTGTAACTCATTACCGTTTCGTGGACTCCAAACAGTTACTCCGGGGATGTTCATTAGAAAATCACTGTCGAACACACCGTGATGTGTGGGGCCGTCCGATCCTACTATACCTGCGCGATCAACCAGGAATACCACTGGCAATTGCTGCAAGGCAATGTCGTGAACTAATTGGTCAAAAGCCCGCTGTAAAAAGGTACTGTAGATATGCACCCAAGGTCGTCCTCCGGCTGCTGCAATACCCGCCGCAGTCGTTACCGTATGTGCTTCGTTGATTCCTGTATCGATTAATCGGTCTGCGTAGCGTTCGCGTAATGGTGCAAAACCACTACCTGCAAACATGGCCGGACTGAGTATTTGAATATCCGTAGTTGACTCGAAAATTGCGCCCATGCTTTCAGCAGCCCACCACTGAAAAGTAGTTCCGGGCTTGTAGGACTTCGGCGGACTCAAATCTGGACGCTTCGTCTTTATGTGAAGGGTCTGCGGGCCCGGCTGTGCCAATACCTGCTGCAATGCATCCACCAGGGCCCGCACATCATTCCCCTGCTCAAGGAAAGTGTAGTGCCACCCTAACGATTGCATGTACGTACCGTAGGATTGCGCGTTGTGCAACGCACCGACCGTTGGGTCAATACTGCCCTCATTATCGTTGATGATGACTAATGCATCTGCGCCCAAAGTACCCAAATGATTAAGCGCCTCAAAACTCTGGCCGCCGGTAAGCGATCCGTCTCCTATCACCGCCACACGATGTCTCGTTCTCTCAGCCATCTGATCGGCAAGACAAACGCCTGTTAATGCAGAAATACTTGTAGATGCATGACCTGCTCCAAAGAAATCGTATGGGCTTTCGGCGCGGCTCAGAAAACCTGATATGCCACCCGGTTTGCGCATGTTCGCTAGTTCGTCCATGCGACCTGTAAGTGCTTTGTGCACATAAGCTTGGTGACCTACGTCCCATACCAGAATGTCATCAGGTGTATTCAAGACGTAATGCAAAGCCACCGTTAATTCAGCGACAGCAAGGGAACTTTCGAGGTGTGGAATCTTATCCGTGACCGCAGCGACGACTTGCTCTACCAAAGAATTGGTAAAGTCATCGAGTTGCGGTGGTTCTAATGCACGGAGGTCTGCGATCATGGCTCAAAATTAGCGCAAATAAAAACCCGCGGCGCTGCGCGCCGCGGGTTTTTCACTTTAACGCTTTTTACGGTCATTTATTTATGCGAACCACCGCGCCATGGTGCGCTGAATGCGTTCAAATAAATAATACATAACCGGTACAATAACTAAGGTGAGGAATGTTGCAAAGGTCAAACCGAAGATGACAGTCCAGGACATTGGGCCCCAGAAGACTACGTTATCACCACCAAAGAAGATGTGCGGATTGTTTTCACTGAAAAGGGTGTAGAAATTTATATTCATACCCGTCGCTAATGGAATCAAACCTAAAATAGTTGTAATCGCTGTAAGCAGTACTGGACGTAAACGCGTACGCCCTGCTTCTACGATAGTATCAACAAGCTCAGGAACTGGCAACAAAGTTTTTTCATCCAAGCCTAATTCTACTCGCTTACGCGCACTCAGTTGCTTGATAAAGTCAATCAATACTATGGCATTATTCACCACAATTCCCGCAAGCGATATGATCCCGATCATGGTCATCATAATGACGAATTCCATGCGGAAAATGACCAAACCTAGCAATACTCCAATCAAGGAGAAAACTACCGTAACGAGGATAATGAAAGGTGTAGATGCCGAATTGAATTGGCTTACAAGGATTAAGAAAATCAAAAAGACTGCCATCAATAACGCTCCAGATAAGAAGCTCAATTCTTTAGCTTGTTCTTCCTGTTCACCGGTAAAGTCTACACTCATGCCTGAAGGTAAGGCGTAATTTGCCATAGCTGTTTTAATTGCATCCACCGTTTCCGTTGGGTTGGCCCCTTCGAGTACATTCGACTGAATAGAGATTACACGTTTCAAATTCTTGCGCTTCACAGAAGAGAACGTCGATGTTTTCTTCGCCTTAGCGACTGCTGAAATAGGCACTTGCTTGATTCGACCCGACGCTTGATCACGGAATGTGATTTTTTGATTCATCAAATCTTCCACATTATAGCGGTACGCATTACTCATACGAATATTGATGGGGTAGTCGTCCTCGCCGTCTTTGAATCGGCTTACTTCTTGACCGAACAATGCCGTACGCATGGCATCGCCAATCTGTGCTGAACTCAAGCCTAAAGCACGCGCTTTTACGCGGTCCACCTCGATAGGCATTTCAGGTTTACCCGTCTCAACATCGAGCTTCAACTCCTCTATGCCTGCGATGCGTTTCGCATCGATAAACGCACGAATTTCATCGGCCGTTTCGACCAATTCGAAGTAATTATCACCACTGATCTCAATGTTCACAGGTGGGCCTGTTGGGGGGCCATTACTGTCTTTATCCACAGATACAACCACTCCAGGGTAATCACTTAAAGTCTCACGAATCTTATTCAATACATCCGCAGAATTCACACGATTGCCCTCAAGATCTATACGGTCTGCAAATTTGTGGAACTGAACAGTAATTTTCGCTTTGTTTGGTGTCTGCGCCATAGAAGGGCCGGCGTTAGGATCAGAAGTACCTTCACCCACCTGAGCAATCACAGATTCAACCATGTAGTTCTGACTTTCACCGTTATCGTCCGTGTATGCATACGACTGTACAATGGCCATTACTTCTTTTTCCAATTCCAACGTCACTGCGTTCGTCTCTTCAATATCAGTACCAATAGGCATTTGAATGTATACCATAGCCTGGTTCGGCATATTTTCCGGGAAGAACAAAGTCTTTGGCGGGAATGCACCTAGTAATACCCCAGAAAAGATGAGGAGCACGACAGTTCCGCTAAAGAAGAAGACCGGTTTCTTACCGCTCAAGGCATAAGCCAACGTCTTTTTAAAACCATTCTCTAAAGAAGGTAAGGCAGTGCCCTGGAACCATTTGGTTGCTGGAACCACGAAATAGGCATAGATCAGTGCAAAGCCTCCACCGTAGATAAATAAATTACCGAAAGCCATTTTACCGGCTCCATAGGCGACACTAACACCAATAACAATGGCAAGCAGCGAACGAATAGTGAGTTTTCTCTTGTTTAATGGAGCCTCTTCTACTTTCATCAATGCTGCCGTCAATCCTGGGTTGATAACTAATGCAACAAAGAGTGAAGAAGATAATACTGTGATTAAGGTAAGTGGCAAATACTTCATGAATTCACCGAAGAGCCCTGGCCAGAAGGCCAGTGGTAAAAATGCTGCGAGCGTAGTTGCAGTGGAAGCAATGATCGGTAAGGCCACCTCACCGGCGCCTAGTTTCGCCGCTGTAATGCGATCGTAACCTTCATCCATGAATCTGTAAATATTCTCTACGACCACGATTCCGTTGTCTACAAGCATTCCCAATGCCAATACCAATGCAAAAAGCACGATAGTATTTAGGGAAATACCCAAAGCATTCAAAATGACAAAACTCATCAGCATCGACATAGGAATGGCAATCCCAACGAACATCGCATTGCGGAGTCCCAAGAAGAACATCAATACCAATACCACTAATAGCATACCGAAAATGATGGAGTTCTCGAGGTCAGCCACCTGTGTTTTTGTTTGCTCAGAGGTATCGTTCGTTACCGAAATATTCAGGTTATCCGGGAAGTATCCGTCTTGCGCTTCAGCCAACAATCCTGCGATTTTTTCGCTGACGATGATCTGGTTTTCACCAGAACGCTTAAATACATCGAGCATAACTACTGAAGCACCGTACTGTCGCGCATACGATTGACGCTCTACTTCATCGAATTCAATCTCAGCAACGTCACCTAAACGGACCAATTGCATTTTTTCACTCTTAATAATCACGTTCCGCAACTCATCCAAATCACGAATCTCACCCACCACACGAACGTTTCGGCGGTAGCCATCTACAAGAAGATTCCCTCCTGAAATGGTCATGTTTTCATTTTGAATTGCACCGGCGATATCGCGGAAGCTCAGCTGCATGCTTTCAAGCTTTTTACTGTCCACTAAAACACGTACTTCTTTCGCGTCAATACCGCGGATGTCCACCTTCGAAATCTCGGTCAAATCTTCAATTTTTTCTTCGAGGTATTCGCCGTATTCCTTCAATTGGTCCAATGAAAATTCACCCGACATATTGATATTCATGATCGGCATCAATTCGGAGAAGTTCAACTCAAAGACGTTCGGATCTGCCGGTAAATCTGTAGGGAAGTCTGGCTGGCCCATAGCCGCATCGACTTTATCTTTTACTTTACGCAACGCCTCGTCCGGGGTCACATCAAAATTAAATTTGACCTGAACAGTAGAATAGCCTTCCACCGAAGTTGAATTAATCTTATCTACGCCGGAAATCCCATTGATTTCCTTTTCTAATGGACGTGTGATAAGTTTCTCTATATCCAACGGTGAGTTTCCAGGATACGGCGTTCCGACATAAATCTCTGGGGTTACAATCTCCGGAAAGGCCTCCGAAGGCATCGATGTATAACTTTTAATACCTGCGATAAAAATGATCGCGGTAAGCACATAGACAGTCATCGTGTTCTTCACCGAAAACGTAGAGGGACCGAACTGTTTGATGAGACTTTTCTTTTCTTCCATGCTAGTATAGCCTGTTTGGATTATCCTATAATAACGTTCTGGCCGGTACGAACGCTTCGCGATCCCTTGTCCACAACAACGGTTCCTGATTCAAGTCCCGTTAAAATTTCCGTTTTTCCTTCAAAAGTCAAGCCCGTACTGACCCATGTTTTTAACACCTCGAAGTGGCTAGCGCCAGCGACAGGCTTCAGTGTGTAAATAAAGTCATTCCCTTCAACGTCTTGCTGAACAAGGCTTGCAGGCACAGTTAACGCAGTTGCATTACTATAATCTTGAAGCGCTACGTGTACCATTTGGTTCGGCTTAGCACCTTCGCTGACAGGAAGGCTCACGTTGATAGAAAAGGTGCGGTTACCTTCCTGAATGAATTGGCCCACTTGAAGTACTTGTGCAGCTACTTCGTAGTCCATAGAAGTGAACGCAACATTCGCTGGCGTTCCAACGCGAACGCGATTGGCATACGACTCTGGAACATCCGCTTTGACGTATACCCCCGAGGTATTTACGAGACGCATTGATGGCATCTGTGGCCCTGCCAATTCGCCTTCTTTTGCGAAGATGTTATCGATCGCCCCAGCAAATGGTGCACGAATTTCACTAAGCGCAATCTGCTCCTGCAAGGTGGCGACCTTTTGCACTAATCCGTCGTAGTTGTTCTTTGTCTGTAAGTATTGAATCTCTGAACCGATTTGTTCGTTAATCCATAGTTTTTCTTGCTTCTCAAAGACTGTTTTCGCAAGTGTCAAACCGTTCTCCAATTCCTTTAAAGATGACTTCAAGAGATCTGTATCGAGAGTCATTAATAATTGACCCTTTGCAACACGCTGTCCGTTGCTGACGTAAATTTTCTCAACTTTTCCGCTCGCCGTTGGGTATAGGCTAATGCTCTTGTCAGCAGCCACAACACCAAAAACATCGAAATAATGAACAAACGTTGATGGGTTTACCTCGATTGACGTCACCCGGTCGTAACGCTCGACAGTATCTAACGCAATCAATTTTTCATCGACGGCAGCAATTTCTGCATCCACCGTCGCACGTGCCTCAACAAGGCTGTCTTTCTTTGCCATGAGCTCCTCCATGGTACCTGTAGATTGTTCTGGTGCACCACACGATGCGAGAACTACGCTTCCTAATATGAATCCTAATTTTTTCATGTTACGGTATTATTGCTTTTGCTGTTTTGTCATTAAATATTCTAGTTCGGACTTTTTGTCCAATGCGTTTTGTGCCGCCACAAACATGGCCTGAAGCGCCTCCTGATATTGCGATTCCGTTTGTGTTAACTCCATCGAAGAGGCTAAGCCTTCGTCGTATTCTTTACGTCGTTGATCGCGAATACGTTTCGCCAGTGCAACATTTTCCTTCTGTGCTAAAAAATTCGCAATGCCTTGATGAAATTCGTTCATCGAAGCACCATGTTGCATAATCAAACCTTCCTCTAATTGCTGTAATCCTATCCTTGCTTGATCGCGCTGAATCTTCGCCTCCTGAACCTGCGCGCGTCCATTTCCTGAGGAAAATAATGGGACGCTAATGCTTCCTGCGACCAAACTGCTTGGGATATCTACAGAGGCATCCCCGAAAATATTTGCCTCGCTACTCATATATTGAATGTTGTTCTGATAGCTCACTCCAATGGTAGGTAAAAACGCCAATTGCTTGTTCAATACTTGCAACTTCGCGCCCTCAACTTGATTTGCCATACCCAGGTAGTCTACAGATTTCGTGGGATCAAATCCTATGGTCGTCAGCGTACTTGCCGCAGCTGCGCTTACCACTAAATCTTCCATTTTATCCGCCAAAAGCACCGCTTGCTTCACTGGGTATCCCATCTGCAACTTCAGCAACATCTTCGCAACATTCGCTTGACCCTCGCTATAACGCAGTGCGTTTTCAATATTGTTGTAGTTCAACATCATTTGATCCGCATCAGCCTTACTCACTAACCCAGCTTCATTCATTTTCTTCATTTCCGAAGCGAGATCGGCCAAATAGTCTTTATTCGCCTTCAAAACCGCAACACTTTCTTCACTAAGAAGGGCCAGGTGGTATGCCTTCGCTACCTCACGTTTCAACTCCGCTTTGCTCTGATCCATGCCAATCTCTGCACTTTCCTTCAACACTTTCGCTGCCATTAATGCAACTACGTAAGAGCCGTCAAAAATCAATTGGTTTACCACCAATCCTCCTTGTGCCTGGTAGTCTGTTCCAAAGACAAGCTCATCTAGTACACCATTTCCATCAAAATCAGTCACTAATGCACCCAACTCTAAGTTGTATATGTACTGTCCACTAGCCGATGCTTGTGGCAAACCAGCGGCTAAGTTTTGGAGATAAATTTGACGTGCGCGCTGAATTTCTAATTCCGCAATCTGCACACCATAGGCGTGATCAAGCGCGTACTCTTGCGCTGAGGCAAGAGTAAACTTCTCTTGCGCTTGGGCCATGAAAACGCTGAAAATCATGCTGAAGAGCACTACTGTTTTTCTCATTATTGTGTTGCTATTAATTGATTCAAATATTCTA
>JAQWJX010000113.1:0-3069 GCA_029248145.1 Schleiferiaceae bacterium
TTTCCTGAGAGTTCTAATTTGCCTCGGTAGGCGAAGTCGTTTGGATTGCCATCGACATTGCTATAATCGCCCAGTGCATTTGCATGCCACAACTCCACCATATAGGTGCTGGCAAGTGAATCTAAATCTACAGTATCACAATCTGATGAAACATAGAACGTAAGCTGTAAGGCTCTTGCCGTGTCTTTAACCCCTGGAGCAAGGGTATCATTAGTAATGATCGGTGCATTTTTGATGAAATAAGGCCCTAACTGGTCCGGTGAAGTTATACAGTTCACCTGGGCTATAAGAGGTGTGGTAAGCACCAGCATGATAAATCCAACCCACTTTTTCATCTAGTTTATCACCTTTGGTTGCAGTTTATCGTGCTGTTCTAATACCTGCAACAAGTCCTTAGTAATAGTGACTTTAAATTCTTTTACAGGCAGTTTTATATCTAGTTTTTCTTCTAAATCTATCACATGCAGCTTTACTCGTTTTTTCCCAGGATACAACGCTAAAAGCTCATGCAGTTCATCAACCAATGGCGTAGTTAGTTGTTGTAAATCCAGTTTAATTTCTAGACTCTTACTGCTTTCCTCTAGAACTTCCGAAAGTAAACGTACCTCTGCAACATCAACGCTCAAACGTTCTATAAAACCTTCGCCTTGGCGTTGATTAAACTTCCTGCCGCGTGCTCGAACATAGAGTAATTGCTCGTTATCGAAAAAGTGCCGGAACTTCAGATAATCTTCGCCGAAGAGCTTGAATTCATAATCCCCGTGAAAATCCTCGAGTCGGAATATTCCCCAACCTTTTCCCATTTTCGATATGCGATGTTGCGCATCGGTTACTATACCAGCAACGGTTACATCTCGGCCTAATATACTTTCGACATTATTCAAACGACTCAAAGAGGCGTTACAGAAATACTTAATCTCTGTCCTAAAGTCATCAAGGGGATGAGAACTAAGGTACATCCCGTTAATCTCCTTTTCCTTCTTCAGAGCAACGATTGATGGCCATTCGGGTACGTCCGGCATAGTGGGCGGCGGAAGTTCTTCCCCAGATCCTTCACCAAAAAGTGAGGCTTGTGCACTTTCCGCATCGTTTTTCTTGCCTTGAACGTATTTGATTGCTTTTTCTACAAAACTGCGTCCACCCTCTTCTTCTGAGAAATACATTGCACGGTGGGTACCCTCAAAATCATCCATAGCACCACCAAGAATGAGGCATTCGATCGTTTTTCTATTGGCTTGGCGGAGATCTATGCGCTCTAATAAATCGAATAGATTTTTGAATTGGCCGCCCTCTTCGCGTTGAACGATAATTTCTCGGACCGCATTTTCACCTACACCTTTCATACCGCCCATTCCGAATCGAACTGAGCCTTTTGGGTTAACAGAAAAACGCAATAAACTTTCATTCACAGAAGGACCCAATACCTGTACACCAATGCGCCGACATTCTTCCATAAAGAAGGTAACCGTCTTTAAATCCGACATGTTATTTGACAATACGGATGCCATAAATTCTGCAGGGTAATGCGCTTTAAGGTAAGCCGTTTGAAAGGCTACCCAAGCATAACACGTGGAATGCGATTTATTAAATGCATACGAAGCGAATGCTTCCCAATCCTTCCAAACTTTCTCCAGCACGTCCCTATCGTGACCACGTTCTTCACCGCCATCTAAGAACATTGGCTTAAGCTTATCAATGATGTGTTTTTGTTTCTTACCCATGCCCTTACGAAGCATATCGGCCTGGCCTTTTGAAAAACCAGCCAACTCCTGAGACAACAACATTACTTGCTCTTGATAGACGGTTATCCCATAGGTTTCTTTAAGCTTGTCCTCCATAGCATCTAAATCGTAAACGATTTCCTTACGGCCGTGTTTTCGATCGATGAATTCAGGTATATATTCGAGTGGCCCTGGACGATACAAAGCGTTCATTGCAATGAGATCTGCAAACTCTGTGGGCTTCAACTCTTTGAGGTATTTTTGCATTCCAGCACTTTCGTATTGAAAAATACCAACGGTTTCTCCTCGCTGAAATAATTCGTAGGTTTTAGTGTCATCAAGCGGAAAACTATCTGGGTCTAAATCCACATCGTGACGCTGTTTGACCAAACGGCAGGCCTCCTTGATAATGGTCAGCGTACGAAGGCCTAAGAAATCCATTTTAAGCAGTCCTGCGTCTTCTACAACAGAGTTATCGAACTGGGTACACCACATTTGTGAATCCTTCGCACGAGCCACGGGAACCAATTCTCGAATGTCACTAGGCGTTATAATTACTCCACATGCATGAATTCCCGTATTTCGAACCGAACCTTCCAAAACACGAGCTTGGTTAATAGTGGTTGCCTCAAGCGATTCGCCTTCGGAAAGTGATTTTAACTGTCGAACCATACCTGCTTCTTCAGATCCGAATTTGCTCCGCAGTTGCTTGTCATCTAATTCCCAGAGCTTTTTAAGCTTTGTCATGTCTGGAATTAGCTTTGCAATACGATCCGTATCCGGTAATGGCAATTCTAGTACTCTTCCAGCATCGCGTATCGAACTCTTTGCTGCCATCGTACCGTAAGTAATGATTTGAGCAACCTGAGAGGAGCCATATTTATCAATAACATACTGTATGACCTTATCACGACCTTCATCGTCAAAATCAATATCAATATCGGGTAGTGATACACGCTCCGGATTCAAAAAACGCTCGAACAGCAGATCATATTTAATAGGGTCAACATTTGTAATTCCCGTACAATACGCCACTGCAGAGCCAGCTGCGGAACCGCGCCCCGGTCCCACACTAACTCCCATTTGCCGGGCGGCTTCACAAAAATCTTGTACAATCAAGAAATACCCAGGATAACCCGTTCGTGCAATGGTCTCAAGCTCAAAGTCTAAACGTTCGCTAATTTCCGTTGATAAGTCTTCATAGCGTGTTTTCGCACCTTCGTAAGTCAAATGTCGTAAGTACGCATTTTCGCCACGTTGTCCCCCATCAATCTTGTCTTGAGGATCTTGGAATTGCTCGGGAATATCGAATTCAGGCAGCAATACATCGCGCTCAAGAGGATACAAC
>JAQWJX010000132.1:0-10700 GCA_029248145.1 Schleiferiaceae bacterium
GCATTCCATAATAACAGAAACGTTCCCACATTTCCGATAAGAAAAGCGTCCACAGCGCTGGTGGATGCTTCATAGATTGATCACTCATGTTTCAGGTGTTTTTAGTGTTCAACAAGTATACATTTTATTTCTAAGAGCGGCTAGGGACCATTTCTTATAAATTCTCTGCAATAAAATTGGTCATCTTGCGGTACAAATGCATGGTCGTGTTCCCGCCGTAGATGCCGTGGTTTTTATCTGGATAAGCGAACCAGTCAAAGTCCTTATCTGCTTGAACAAGAGCCTCTACCATACGCATAGAGTTCTGGACATGAACGTTATCGTCGCCTGTTCCATGAATGAGTAGGTATTTTCCTTTTAATCCACTCACGTGGGAAAGGGGACTATCCGCATCATAGCCTTCGCCATTTGCGGATGGAAGGCCCATATATCTTTCGGTATAAATATTGTCATAAAAACGCCAGTTCGTCACCGGGGCGACGGCAACGGCCATTTTGAAAACATCTGGACTTTGGAACAAGAGATTTGAAGCCATATACCCGCCATAACTCCAACCAAAGACGCCTATTCTGTTTCCATCAATGTAAGAGCGTTTTGCTAATTCAAGCGCAGCTTCAGTTTGGTCGCGCGTCTCTAATTTCCCCATCTGACCATAGGTACTCTTCTTAAACGCTTCACTGCGTCCGTCCGTTCCATGATTTTCCACACTAACGACAATCATATCGTGCTCATTGGCCAACATTTGGAACCACATCCCTCTAAAGGCGTCGTAGCTGTTCATGACGGTTTGACTTCCCGGACCGCCGTATACAAACATAAAAAGGGGGTAGGTCTTGTTTTTATCAAAGTCTACCGGCTTAATCATCCATGCATTGAGGGTGCCTCCTGATGGTGTTTCTAGCGTGAAGAATTCCTTGCTGCTGTAGGTGTACTTTTTCAAGGATTGTTCGGCACGTTCGTTGGTTTTGAGTGTCCTAACCACTGCACCGTCGCGGTTTCTCAAGGTTACTACTGTAGGTATACCTGCTGCGCTGTAACTGTTTACAAACAAACTGAAGTCGTTGGTAAAGTTGGCGTTATGCGTTCCGGTTGCCTCTGTGAGCAGCTTTTTGGAACGCCCGTTTATTCGAACACTGTAAATATTCCGTTCTGTAGGGCTGCGTTCGGTGCTTTGGTAGTAGAGGACGTTTTTCGAATCCATACCGTAAAGGCCGGTTACATTGAAGTCACCAGTAGTGATTTTACGTTTGATTTTGCCATTTGCTGCTACATGATACAAATGGTTCCATCCGTCGCGGTCGCTTAGCATAACAAAGGATCCGTCGGCTAAAAAATAGAGTTCATCATTGATCTCGAGGTATTTTTCATCGGATTCATGGTAGATCGCGTTTGCCGAACCGTCTTCTGCATTTACGGCATAAAGGTTGAATTCATTTTGTAATCTATTGAGTGTGCTGACCACCCAAGTATTTTCGTTGGACCACTGAGCGCGTGGTAGGTACTCGTACGGAACATCATTCAACACTTGTTGAACTTTGCCCGATTCCATATGCCATAAGTGTGCCGTGACAACACTATTATCTTCACCGGCTTTTGGGTATTTGAAGGTATACGGATTGGGATAGAGTTCTTTGCCGTACATGTCCATATTGAAGCTTCTTACATTGCTTTCGTCAAAGCGTAAAAAAGCGATGCTTTCAGAATTAGGCGACCACCAAAAAGCTTTTACAATGGCAAACTCCTCTTCATAAACCCAATCTGTAGCGCCATTGATGATTTGGTTAAAGGCGCCATCATTGGTGATTCGCACATGTGCATCGGCCTCAATGTCGTAGACAAATAAGTTATTATCTAGGACATAGGCTACATAAGCTCCGTTTGGGGAGAAAGTGGCGTAACGCACTTTCTCAGGACGTAGTTTGCGTGCGTCGTGACTAGTTAAATCGACCAGCCAGACCACGCTACGTGAACTGCGTCGGTAGATTTTCGTGGTTTCCGTGCTTAATATCGCCCAGCTTTCGTCTTCACTGAGCCTGTAGGCATCGAATGCTGGAACTTCAGCAGCCTCACTTTTTAAGGCCGTTACGTCCAGTACTATACCGACCTGTTCACCTGTTTCGTAGCTGTATTGTTCAATGGTCCCATTCCCTTGAGCGGTGTAATGAACGCCATCGTTCATGCTTCTGAGGCCACTGATGCCTCCTGCATAAAATTCGTAGCGCTGCCAAAGTGCGCTGAGTGTGATACTTTCTTGTGCTAGCGTGTTGATTGTTAGGGCGAAAAGGGCCCCAAATAGAACAGTTTTTCTCATGTGGGTAGATTCTGAATCCCGCTAAGATAGCATCTCGATGACTTTTCTTTCTTGTAAAAAGGGTGCGGATTGATATTTTATTCGCTTTCCTCTGCGAGCCGAACGGTTAATCCTTCGAATTCAGGCTTCATGAAAATCTGACAGCCTAAACGACTGTTGTCCTCAACGAAAAACGCTTGGTCCAACATATCTTCTTCATCATCAGAAGGTTCGTTCAGTTGGTGATCGCTTTCGACGTAACAATGGCATGAAGCACACATGGCCATGCCTCCACAAGTACCTTTCACTGGAAGTTCATAGGACTTACAAACTTCCATGAGGTTCATATTCATGTCGGTAGGTGCAACCAACTGATGCGCGAGGCCTTCGCGATCAATCACTGTTATGTTAATATCTGCGCTCATGATTTATTCTAAACTGCCCACACCGCCCATAACAGTCGTGTACTTGAATGATAATTTCTTATCTGGGTACGCTCTTTTAAAAGCACTTTGAACCATAATGGTTGCTTCGTGGAATCCACAAAGAATCAATTTAAGTTTACCAGGATAGGTGTTGACATCTCCAATGGCGTAAATACCCGGTCTATTGGTACGGTAATCTGTTGCGTTATCTACAACAATGGCATTTTTTTCGATTTCCAATCCCCAATCCCCAATGGGTCCCAATGTAGGAGTGAGTCCAAAGAGTGGGAGCCAATGGTCGCAATCTATCGAGAGATCATCCTCCTCTTTCTGCTTCACGGTCACTTTATCTAACCCCGATTCGCCATGCACATCTATTATTTCTGCATTAGTAATGAGCTTCACTTTCCCTTGTTGGGCCAATTCATGCACCTTATCCACCGTATCGAGATGTCCTCGGAACGAGGTGCGGCGGTGGATCAAACTCACTTCGCTGGCTACATCTGCTAAAAACACGGTCCAATCTAAAGCGCTGTCGCCGCCGCCAGAAATAACCACCCGCTTTCCACGGTATTTCTCTGGATCACGAACGATATAATCCACGCCTTTCTCTTCAAATTCGGGTAAGCGTACTATGGGCGGTTTACGAGGAGTAAAAACACCCAAGCCACCAGCGATAGCCACACTGGCCGCCTTGTGTCTCGTACCTTTATTAGTGGTTACAATAAACTTTTGATCTTCCGTTTCCTCAATACTTACCGCGCTTTCACCCAGGGTGAACCCAGGATTAAAAGGTTTGATTTGCTCCATCAGATTGTCGACTAATTCGCCGGCCATCACTATTGGGTATCCCGGTATATCGTAGATAGGCTTTTTAGGATAAATCTCGGTTAATTGACCTCCTGGTTGAGGAAGTGAATCGATTAAATGGCACTTCATCTTTAGCAGTCCTGCCTCGAATACGGTGAACAAACCAGTGGGGCCAGCGCCGATGATAAGAAGATCGGTTTCGATCATGATTACACAGTTTTACACTTGCAAAGTTACAGGGTAAAATTGGCTTTAAATAACGAATAGGTGCATTGTTCTCAAACTCAGTGATAATAGAGGCTGAATCGATTTATAACGGAGTCAAATCACATACTCATATAGTGATATGAATTAACAATTATGAATTAAATTCGCGTCATTAAAAAAGATACCTATGAACCTACGTTTTGTAGCTGCTTTACTTTTAAGTATTGGTCTTCAAGCACAAGGAATAGTAACCATACCGACCAACGGTACAACTGATACTGCAACAAGTTGCTCCGGAATTTTTGTCGATGACGGAGGGCTAAATGGAAATTATGGAAACTACAATAACGGGTATTTAATCATTGATCCTCCCGGCACATCACCCGTGTCTTTGACTTTTTCTTCGTTCGCTACAGCGAGCAGTTCAGATTACATCTACGTTTGGGATGGCATAGGAACGAGCGGTACCTTCATTGGGTATTATTATGGCAGTTCATTACCCAACGGCGGAAGTGCAATTACTTCAACATCAGGCGCACTCACCGTTCGCTTTTATTCAAACTACGCCAGTACCGCCAGCGGTTTTGTGTGTTCATGGGCGACATCTGGAACCACTGCGCCAACGGCGAATTTCACTACAACTTCAACCAGCATCAGTTACAACACGCCACTGCAGTTCGTGAATACGAGTCAGAACGCAGGCAGTTACGTTTGGGACTTCGGTGACGGTACAACCAGTACAGATCAATATCCCTTACACAGTTTTACAAGTTCAGGTACGCAAACCGTTACTCTGATAGCTACTAACTGTTACAGCAGTGACACCACCACTATGAATATCACGGTGGGCAATGCACCAAACGGATCCCTTTCGAACGACTCTTTAGTCATTGACATTCCATGTGGAACTACCGCAACACAATCTTTAACCCTCTCTAATGCTGCCAGTGCCGGTAATCTTACGTTGAGCACCGAGCTTATAGATACCAATTATATCTTCAAAGCAGATTTTGAGGACGGTACGTTGGAAACCTTCTCTTCCAGCAGTACGCTTGTTACTTTGACCAATGCGAGTGCGGTGACGAATACGGGTTCTGGTGCGCTCATGATGAGTGGGTATTACAACAACAGTCAAACCGTCAATGCGATTTTTCCAAACGCCCAACCATCCAGAGCATCGTATGCGACAAAAGTAAATCCCGGTCAGGGTGGAAGCGGCTACACGTGGTTTTCTGGAGATCAAAATTCGAGTCTTGGCTATTCGCCCTTCGGTTATTCGTATTGGTATACCACTAGCCTCCGTCTCGTTTATAGAAACTCGAATGGCTCCATCATAACGCATTATGAATATACATCATCTAATGAATTCGTAAACATTGAATACGACAATATCGATTGGACCAATAAGACTTTTGATATCATTATTGATGGGATTACCATTGCTACAGGCGCTCAATTTTATTACAACCTCAATAGTGGTGTTAATGGTATTCACGGTTACCAATATTCTTCTTCATACGTACATTATTTGGACGACATTGAAGTACAAGGGGGGAATGCTGTAAACATCACGCAAAACCCCACATCAGCCACAGTTGCTGGCGGAAACAATGTTGTGATGAATTTCACGGTAGACGCTACGGGTTTATTCGTGGGTTCATACTTTCTTGAATTGGCCTTAACATCAAACGATACTGCGCTCAATGGCATGAAAATTCCTGTCATAGTAAACGTTACTGGGGCAGGCGTTTGGGCATCCAATTATTCTTCGTGTCTTTCCGTCTCAGGTTATTCAGGTGCAGTAACCAATGATACCTTGAAGCTTTGGAACACGGGATGTGATACCCTAAGGGTAACCGGCGTTTCCGGTTCTTCCAACAGAGTAACCGTTGCAAATACAGGTTTTGATATCGCCCCAGAGGATACTGTTTATTTACCTTATGCTTGGTCAGCGGTAGCCGCGGGAACGTATAACGACAGCATCCTATTCTTGGAACAAGATTCAACCTATACACATTGTATTGCGGCAACGGTCCAAGATGCAGCCTCGATCGGTCTGGACAGTACGACGTTTAATATTTCTTATACCGGCTGTCCGGATTCGTTGTTGATTCCGTTTTGGTTGTACAACGACGGCCAGCAAACGTTGAACTGGGGAACGTCACCGGTAGGGATGAGTATTACAGAAGACTTCGAGGCGGGCACGATGAATACTTCTTTATGGAGTTACTTCGGTTCAGGTGCAAACATTCAGTCTTCAACCTACGGATGTGGATCTATAAGTGGAAGTTACAGCTTGCATTTTTACGGTGGTATACGCTATGCAGCAACTGTACCATTGAATTTATTGAATGGAGGTACAGTATCCTTTGAAATGGATCAAGGAAATTGCGATAATGCCGAAAGTTCCGAAGGGATATATCTTCAATACAGCACTAACGGTTCAATATGGTACAACATTCAGTACTTCTACACCTACAGTTCAATGACTGCCAGCGCAACCATTCCTGCTGCTGCAATGACAAATTCTACGCAGTTGAGGTTGTATCAACAATCGTACAGCGGTTCTTCATATGATGCGTGGATTGTGGACGATTTCGAAGTTGATGCCGGATTAGGTACGAACCTCTCTTTTAGTCCGGATACAGGTAATACATCGGTGAGCGATTCAGAATTGGTTAATCTTATCATCTATACGGATTCGTTACAAGAAGGTCTCCACACTTTCCAGGGATACATTAACAGTAACGATCCTGTGGATTCAACAATCTACCTCACTGTCAACCTCACATTGGACGGTGAGAGTGAAACCTATGTTGATCGCGGCTCTTGCTTTGATCTGGATACGATCGTTAAAAACAGTAGCATTGTGGATAGTATTTTAGTTGAGAATTTAGGTTGTGATAGCCTTTACTTCAATGCGCTAAGTACATCGAATTCTATCCTTACCGCGACAAATACTACCTCGCAAATGTACGTCGGTGATAGCGCTTGGGTAGTAGTTACTATTAGTCCTATTGCAACTGGAGCGATTAATGATACGGTATACATTTCGACCTCAGATACCGTATGGCCTGTTTGTTACACAGGATATGTTGCTGAAGCACCCGCCGCATGGGTCAATACTGCGCCGCTAACACTGAGTACACAGAATTGTGGCGACAGCGTGAACTTTACATTCAACCTAGGTAACACTGCGACGAACACAAACTTGAATTGGTCTGCATCCTCGAACCCCGTTTTGAATGTCGTGGTTGTGAATCAAAATGTGTATCCGTCCTTGCTGACAAAGCTACAGACCTATTTAGGGGGTGTTCCTAACGTTTCTATAAAAACAGTGTCTTCGATCTCTGCTATGCTAACGGAATTGCCTTGGGCAGATGTAGTGATTTTCCCTCCAATCACAAACAGTTCGTCTTCTGCAGATTATACAGCCATTCAATTGGATATGGAAGATTGGATTGAAGACGGTGGTAAGATGATCGTCATGGGTAGCACGGATGTAGGGAACATATTGGCTATGAATTGGATTTCTGGCTATTATTACGGGAACTACACGGGTTATACGCACTACGTGAATACGACCTATTCGAACCATCCCTACATTCAAGGAGTGAGCAGTTCTTTTGTGACTCAATCGGCATCTTTAGATGCATACATTTACAACACTGGATTAGTATATCTCGTATACAACACCTATTACCGTCAAGCCTTGAGTTATTTACCCATGGGCGATGGAGAATTCATCTATTACGGATTTAACTTTAATGCGGTGTACAATGAGATTACCACGATGATGGATAATATTCTCGCGACTACACTAGCCAATAAGGATCAGGGGCCTAACTGGATTCGTATGCAACCTAATAGCGGGACCACTTCTGGTGGAGATACCACCACAGTAAGTGGAACAGCGTATTCTGACAGTCTTCCTGCAGGTACACATGAGTTAACTATTACAGTGACCACAAATGACCCGACGAACAGTTCGTTCTCTATCCCAGTTACTTTTACAGTCAATGGTTTGGGAGAAACGGCAGTAGAAACGGCGTGTACTGCTTGGGATTCTGTCTATCAGAATATGAATCACATTCAGGACGTTCCATTTTATAATGTAGGTTGTGATACGTTGACCTTAACCGGTACAGCGACAGGAACAACAGTTTTTTCAGCGGCAAGTCCATCGCTAAGTATTGCACCGGGCGACACAGGATATATACCGGTCACATTGAATTCAAGTACGCTAGGTAGTGTAAGTGACCAATTGAGCATTTACACCAATGCAGATACCATTACGCACTGTCTTTCCGGTGTCATTGTTGGCGCTTCAGACATTAGTGTGAGTCCTAGCAGTATAGTGGTTACCGTGAATAAGTGTAACAGCTTTACCACTGTGCCTTATACCATCACTAATAACGGTTCGGCATCGCTAAGCTATGGTGTGAGTGTTGCTGAAGTTTACGATTCTAGTTCAACTCAGAATTGGCTTTATCCAGCCCCGAACTATTCCAATACGCAAGTGCATACGTTCAACAATATCATAGATTCCGATACCTTGTTCTATGACATTATTTTAAATGGAGAGTACAGCGCCACGAACAATTATTTCTACCTCTATGCGAATGGGAGCTACGTCCAAACGCTCTATGATAACAACGTGACCAATTACACCAATGATACCATTTCAGGATTTTTGACCGGCACGCAGTTAACCAATATTGTTAACACCGGCTATTTAACCATTCAATTGTATTCGTACAACTACACGTCTACAGCGGGCCAGACCTGTATGGTGAATGTATATCAAAAAGATGCGGTGACTTGGGCTTCCCCAGTAGGATTGACCACTGGTTCTGTGGCAGCGGGGAATAGTGTTACCAAATCAATATTGGTTACCGTAAGTAATTTAGCGGTGGGTACGTACAATACGTCTGTATTGTTTGAAACGAATGATCCTCAAGATCCTTTGTATCAAATACCTATGACCGTTAACGTGGTCAGTGAACCGGATATGGTCTTAGGTGCCAATGCATTGAATTATGGTAATGTATACAATACGACTCCAGTAATGGACAGTGTGCTTGTCACAAATGACGGTTGTACAGATTTGACTATTTCAAATGTCGCTTCAAACAATGCGCATTTCGTTCCTAGCTGGACGTCCAAAACCATTGCAGCTGGTACAAGTTCTTGGTTGGATGTCACATTTACTGCTACGACTGCAACGCAGCAAACAGGCATTCTTACGGTTTCGAATAATGATAGTATCCAATACATTAACCTCACTGCGAACGTGATTTTCGCACCCGATGCAGATTACCAATACCAAGTTCAAAATGCTTGTAATGGAGAGGTAACCTTTATCAATGAGAGTACAAATGGATCACAGTATTTCTGGGCTTTTGGTGACGGAACTTTCTCTGCTGCAGTGAATCCTTCTCATAATTATATGAAACCAGGCACCTACCAGGTGATGTTGGTAACCTCTAATGCCGGAGGATCCGATACTTTATACAAAAATGTAGCATTGAATGATATCCTGTATGTGGCCTCTGAATTCTCGGATTCAGTTCAAGCTGGCATGACAGTTCAATTCATAGACTCTTCGATGTATGCAAATTCATGGCAGTGGTACTTTGGGGATGGTGGAAATGCTACCTCTCCTAATCCGCAACATACCTATGCCAACAAGGGAACGTACATCGTAACCTTGCTGGTAACCAACTCTGCAGGTTGTTCGGGATCCGACAACAATGCTATTATTGTAACGAGCGGTATTGGTATAGATGAAAATGTTGCAGTTGATTTAGCGCTTTATCCTAATCCTACACAAGGAATTGTAGAGGTGCACACATCGGCAGAGGTACTCCGCATGGAGCTTTACAGTCCTGCCGGACAGCTGGTTTATGAAGGGCCGTTCGATACAAAATTAGATCTTAGTTCGTACCCGGCGGGTACGTACCAATTAGTCTTCAGGGGCGATGAATTTGTCGTTCGTAGATCAGTAGGGATTCTTCACTAAAGGATTCGATTAAACTAGTGTTTAAATGAAATAAAAAAGGGGCTGCGCTACGCGCAGCCCCTTTTTACACTGTTTTATTCTTTGCTTTTAGCAGTTGAATGCACTTTTAAATGCATCGACAAAGTCGAGTTTTTCCCATGTAAAAAGTTCAACCTCTAAATTGAGTTCCGTTTTACCGTCGGCAGATTTGAAGGTCTTCGTCACCGTTTCATTGGTACGACCCATGTGGCCATAGGCCGCACTTTCACTGTACATCGGTTGACGTAGTTTCAAATTTTGCTCGATCAATCCTGGACGGAAATCATAAAGTTCCTTCACCTTAGCTGCGATTTCACCATCGGAAAAATCAACTTTCGACGTACCGTAAGTATCGACAAAAACACCCATAGGCTCAACCACACCGATTGCATAAGAAACTTGTACGAGTACTTGTTCACAAACACCAGCGGCTACGAGGTTTTTCGCAACGTGGCGCGTTGCGTATGCAGCAGATCGGTCCACTTTAGACGGGTCCTTTCCTGAGAACGCACCACCACCATGGGCACCTTTTCCACCGTACGTGTCGACAATAATCTTACGTCCGGTTAGCCCTGTGTCACCGTGCGGTCCACCGATCACGAATTTACCTGTAGGGTTGATGTGGTAGGCAATGTCTTCGCCAAACAATGCCTGAATGTTAGCAGGTAAGTCCGCTTTTACAGCAGGAATTACTAAGTCAACAATATCCGATTTGATTTTTGCCAACATGACTTCGTCATTCGCGTCGAAATCATCATGTTGCGTACTGACTACGATTGCTTCTATTCGTTCGGGTCTGTTGTCGTCACTGTATTGAATAGTTACCTGACTTTTTGAATCCGGACGCAAATAAGGAATCTGTGCGCCGTCTCTTCTGAAATCTGCCAGTTTCTGTAGGATGCGGTGGCTAAGATCCAGCGCCAATGGC
>JAQWJX010000137.1:0-6514 GCA_029248145.1 Schleiferiaceae bacterium
GTCTTGCCTCAAATGATATTCGTTCGTTCATGGAGGATCCCTCGGGAAACTTATATATATGTACTGCTTTTGGTTTAACGGTATTTACCTCAGCAGGTGCAGTGACGCATTCGTATTCAATGAACGGCTTAGCAGAAAACCTCCTGTCACAAGCAGTCTATTCTGCACATGATTCTTCCGTTTATCTTGTCTCGAACAACCATGCGGCTGGCAACAATAACGGACTTCACATCTTAACTTCTTCTGGAACGTATTCTAATTTTGAAAGAGAAAATACAGGGATGCCTTCGAATCAACCCTTGCATCTCACTGCAATGGCTTCTTCAATAGTATCCGGATACTCCAATGGCATTTTTATGAAGGGGCCACAAGGCATAGCTCAATTAACCGATCAAAACTCTGCATTGCCTACAAACAGTATTCGTGATTTAAGTCAGGATGCGGACGGTAATCTATGGATGCTAACTAGCTCTGGCATGTCAAAATGGGATGGCGTATCAATGACAAATTACGGTTCGGCTCAGGGGTTAACATCGTCTTATTTCATGGGAGAGGCTCTCACAGATTCTTCATTTGTAGTGTCTAACGGATTCTCAAGTGGTGTGGTCTATTATGATGGCTCAACTGCTACGGCATATAAATCATTTAATACAACCGGGATTCCTACAAACTCCCATAATGACTTTGAAAGAATGCCAAGCGGTGCAGTCGCCATTGCAACAACTTCGGGATTATCGATATTCAATGGAATTACATTCACGCAGTACCAAACAAGTGCAGGTCTTCCTCACAATAATGTAAAATCGCTGAAGTACGATTGGACAGGAAATATCTTATGGCTCGGTCACGCAAATGGCTCTTACGGTTTGTCTTCAATGAATCCAGTTACTGGCGCCATTACAAATTACTCAGCATCTGCTCCCTCAGTAGCTATATCAAATATCGCTGTAGGCAATGATTCAGTCATATATTATATCGCAGGATCTAACTACTATAGATTTGACGCTAAGAATGATTCATTAGCGACCTTCAATTCATCAAATACTCCGCTGTCATCTACGGTATTAAATGATATTGAATACTTGAATAACCAATTGTGGATTGCTACCGGCACAAGATTACATGTTGTTGATGATTTTGAAAGGTCAGCTATCGCTTTGACTGTCGGTGATCCTGCTACCTGCGATTTAGATTCCGTAATTGTAACGTCATTAGGAAACTATTCGAGTGTTCAGTGGAACACCGGCGAGACCGGAGATTATGTTTCGACAGACACTTCCGCCTCGTTCTCCTATGTAGCCTCGGATGCTAATGGCTGTCTTTATTACAGCAACCAGTTAGACGTAACCATTTATCCAAATCCAATTGCAGATTTATTTTTAACGAATGATACAACATTCTGTTTAGGCGAGAATAATACTATTTCAACGTGGGATTACTTCCAAGATTATACCTGGAATGACGGCAGTACTGCGGATTCAGTCGACGTGATTGACAACGCAACTCTTTGGGTTTCTGTAATGGATACAAACGGTTGTTTTGCCACCTCGGATACCATAGACATTAATGTATGGAAACCCTATGAAGAAGACTCGATATGTATCCTTACTGTAGATACATCAAATCATAACCAAATCATTTGGAATAAAACGAAAGACGTTAGGACATTTGAATACCGCATTTATAAGCAAAATCCCACAACAGGCTTAATGGATTACGTAGCATCTCACCCTGCATCTGGAGTCTTATCTGTTTGGTCTGATGTGAACTCCAACGCGGGTGTAACGTCTACACGTTATGCAATTTCTGTACTTGACAGTTGCGGAAATGAAAGCGAGTTAAGTCCAATCCACAAAACAATGCATCTTACTATAAATGAGGGTATTAATGGCGAAGTCAATCTCATTTGGGATGGCTACGAAGGGATTGATGTTATCACGTATGAAATTTGGAGAGGCTCTTCGCCAAAACAAATGTTTAAAATAGATGATATTCCTGCTGCCAACTTTACCTACACAGATTTGAATGCTCCTGTAGGATTAGTTTTTTATAAGATTGTTGTAGTCAATCCATACATCTGCAACCCAACGTTTGGTAAGACAGGTGAAGCCGATAATTATGGTACTACGGAATCAAATGTTGTTGATTACGCGCTCACCGATAATATCATAATATACCCGAATCCATTCAAACAGCAAACAAGAGTTGTGTGGAGTAATCCAGATTTAGAAAGTTACAGTATAAGCATTTATGACGCCACGGGTCGCTTAGTTATGTATGATCCTGATGTGCCTCAAACGTATTACGAATTATCGCGTGGTAACCTCCCGTCTGGAGTTTATGCAATAGAAATCACGAATGGCGAACGCCTTTTGAAAACAGATTTCATAATAGAATAGCTGAATTAGAATCAAACCAAGATGAATTCAAACAAAACCAATAAACTTAAGCTCCTCATTGTAGGGGCTTTTGTTGCCTTCAGTCAGTTAACTACTTTTGGACAAAGTATTACGGCAGAACATTATGAAGCTTCAGGAACACAGACTTACCTGTTCCCGGCTCCATTTTTCGCGTCTAACGTTCGTATTTGTGCTCAAGATTCCGTTAAGCTAACCGCGGCATCCTTTTCTGGAAGTACATTTACATGGACCCTCCCAGATGGGTCAACAAGTTCTATCACAGCCTCCTCTATTTGGGTTAAAGATGAGGGGAACTATTCAGTTAGTGACGGTACCTCCTCTGCAACCCTTTATGTCAATAAGGAAACAGGAAAGCCTGAAATTTACAGCAGCTCATACCCCGTTACTGAAGAGCTCCTAAGGGCTGCTGGATCAGATTCGAACAGAACAAATCCAGGTACGCTTTTCTCATTCTTTAGTTCCACGAGTAAGCAAAACTATATTGCTCCTGTCGGAAAAGAATACACACATAATAAGCAGCAATATTTAATCACTAGCTCAGAGTTAACAGCAATGGGTTTCGACCAAGGTAGCACCCTTAAGTCACTTGGTTTTTACTTTAATGAGTCTTGGTCTGGATGTAATTCAAATGGTTACAATCTCCGAATTCAACTGTACCCCACAACCTTAACAGCAATGTCAGGGTCGTTTATTACCTCAGGGGGACAGTATTTAGGAGACTACAGCTGTGATAGCCACGATCAGGGTTGGAATTATTTTGACTTTGGGAATAATTATACCTGGGATGGAACGTCGGATTTAGTTTTTGATTTTAGCTACTATAATGAAAACGGCAGTACAAATAACCCAAGCATTGCAATAGATCAAACCTCTTTTGACGCAACGACTATATCGATTAGTCCAAACGTGGATTTAAGGTATAATTGGCCTTCTTCAGCGTTTGTAAAGTCTGCCGGGAATTACCGACCATCCCTATCGTTTAAATATTCAAGAGCGGCACTTAAGGACACAATCGTTTCCTGTGCCTCCTCAATTCAGTTGGATATTCAAAATGGGTCTGGGAGTAATACGTACACCTGGGCTTCAACAGGTGGACTCAGCTCTAGTACATCGAATCTTTCTGTTTCTAGTTCAGACCTAGTTTATTTGAGTTCTGTTTCGCCGAACCTTTGTTTGGTTCAAGATACAGTTCAGGTTCTGGAGTCTTCTGTTACACAACCTACCATTACTGCTTCATCTACTGATTTTTGTGAAGGAGAAACCGTAACACTTTCAACGACGATACCAGCAGATCATACAGCCTCATGGACAGACGCGTCTACTACTTCATCAATTACTGTAGGTAATGGCGGCACATATACCGTTACATTTATAAATCAGTATGGATGTTCAAAAACTTCTGCAGAAAACGTAATCACAGAGATTAAGAAACCCGTTTTACTGAAGTCAGCAAATTTTGTAGATGTTTATGCAAATGAGGAACACACATTAGAGAATACCACCGGAAATTATGGAACAAAGAATGTCAAATATTTTGGTGACTTTGGAGGAAAGAAATATTTCATAAGTAGGGACGGCGTTGACAGTGCGAGTTATGCAGACTTTATTGAGTCAAATACGGGTGCTGAGTACGTAGTTATTGATAATCAAACATTGGATCAATGGATGACAACTACTCACAAAGAGCTCTATGACCTTTCTTCAAATGATTATCCTTATACTCTCCAAACTGGGGTAAAATGGGACGAGTCAGAGCAAGAACTAAGAGGAATTGACGGAACTGTTCAAACACATGAGAGTTTTTGGGGAAACCCAGTCAATGATCTTTCATCGGACAAATGGTTTATACGATATCATCAGCCATGGACGGGTTTATATTGGTGGGAAACGGATAATTTTGACAATGGTGGGTTCCTTGTTAGTTATTCAACAGCTGACATAGCAGTCCAAAACGGAGATATATATTGTGATTCAGTGCAGTTGTTTGCGCCGGCGGACTTTGATACTTTCCTTTGGAGTACAGGCGAAACATCATCATCAATATGGGTTAGCGGAACAGGGAGTAAATCAGTGTCGCTCACTGGAACATACACTAAATCTGATGGTACAACATGTTCACTAACATCAGACACCTACACGTTTACTTTAAATCCGAGTCCTTCGTTATCGATTACCAATAACAGTAGCACCGTTGATTTAACGGGCTCAAATTATATAGATTTAGAGGCGGTTTATACCTCAGGGGCCTCAATTTTATGGTCTACGGGTGTCACAGGCGACACCGTTAATATCTATTCTAGTGGCGATTATTCTGTAACAGCATCGTTGAACGGCTGTTCAACCACCCAAAATGTGCAAGTTTACGAGCCAATTTATGTTGCCAAAACGGGGAACAATACTACTGGAGATGGATCATTCTCTAGCCCATACCTGACAATTCAGAAGGGTATAGATGTAGCAATAGAAGGACAGAAAATCTATGTACTTCCAGGTACATATTCGGAAGGTGAGCTAGACTTTGAAACATCGTCAGGAGTATATAAATCAGTTTACCTGGCGTCTGACCTAGTTAGAACAGGGGATTCAACAGCAATTGCAGGAACCAAAATAGACGCTGATGGTGACGGTAGCATCATTAATGTTCGGGGCAGTAATTCGTCTGTAATACAAGGGTTTACGCTGACCGGACAGGAGACCTCCGCATGGGAAAGTTCTGTTATTTACCTAAGTAATGCTGCAAATCTACAGTTTAAAAATATTGTAATCAAAGGAAATACTTGGGTTCAAGATGCACGAGCACATTGTTTTAACATATTTAATAGTTCACCAATTTTTGAGGATGTCCTTATAGAAGGTCATGGAAACTCAAGTTCGTATACCAGAGCGACATCCTATATATCCGGTTCAAATACATATGCTACGTTTAACAATGTCGTTTGGAAAGATAATTTTGCGTGGGATTATGGTATTCTTGGTGTTTGGAGCGGCGCGACCGTTATCGCCGAAAACAACCTATTTATTGATAATGGCCACTCTAATTGGCGAGGTATAATTAATATCCATAATCAATCGACAGTAACTTTACTCAATTCGACTGTTGCTAATAATTTACATTCTGAGTCACAATTGATTAGCTTTTGGGACGCAAGTAGTACTACGAGATTGAATCTTATAAATTCAGTTTTGGGCGATATGAATAATGTAGATTATCAGATTTACAATAATGGCTATAATGAGGCTTATGTAACTGCACGAAATTCTGTAGTTCCAGAGGGTATTCTTGGGTCCAACCAACCAACTAAAATAAATTGGGATGTTGATGCAACTAATGTTTTGTCAGATCCACAATTGGATACTGACGGAACTCTTTTGGCAACGTCACCGGCTATTGGTATAGCAACTAAGAATCCAGTTACAATTGGTTCGACGACGTATACTCCGCCATTATTAGATTTAGCGGGTGTAACTCGTCCAGATCCAGCAGGTTCAAACCCAGATGCGGGTGCGTATGAGAGTGATAAAGCACAAGGTGATTTAGATATCATTCTTACTCAATGTGCTTACTTGCTTGAAGCAACGGTCTTAAATTCAACGAATTATACCTATTCATGGTCGTTGAACGGCACGGTAGTCAGTACCGATTTATCCTACTTAGCAACGGCGTTAGGAACATATACTTTTGAAGTAGTCAGTACTGATCGCAGTCAGACGATAAGTGAGGATATTATTCTATCGGATCCATTACGTTTTGATCTTGCTGCAACAGATAATTGTTCTGTTACTTCTTCAAACGAGGGGACGATCATTTGGGATAATGTTACCGGAGGAGAAAGAAATACAGTAGACTGGTGGGAATACACATCAGGTATGAACTCTGAAAGTGGGACGTTAGTCGGCGGGGAATGGAATATTGAAGAGAATAGTAATAATAATGATGGAAGGGCCGCTGGTAAATACTATGTCTACGTAAGAGACAACTCTGGTTGTGTTGTAGGCGATACAGTTGAGATTGTTGACCAAGATCAGGATACCTATTATGTGAGCACAACTGGATCAAACAGCAACACAGGAACAAGTTCGACAGATGCATTTGC
>JAQWJX010000138.1:0-12712 GCA_029248145.1 Schleiferiaceae bacterium
GCCTTCCACCATCTCGAGGGTATTTTTCCATTCAAAGCTTCTGTATAATCTTCATAATCACAGGGCACTAGAGTAGTTCTGTTGGAATCCGGCCCTCCTTTTGGAATTTCTATCCACCAGCGTCCGCTCGTAGGACTTTTATGAAAATGAACTTCATCCTCTTCGTCGACCAGAACAGTGTATTTTTCATAATTGGCGCGTGAGCCTATCGGATAATCGCCAAATCGCAGCGAAAGTCCTTCGAGAAAATACCACAGTGCATGGGCACAAAGGTGCGCGCTTTGACCATTTCGATCGAGCCTTGGATTGTATTCAAAGAGTCCTAATTGGGTCAGACGATCACTCATGCCCGCATATCGCGTGATTGCGCACAAGTCTTCACCGCTTAATCCATGTGGTGAAGTGTAAAATGTTCCTGGATTGTAGCTTTGACGCACAGCACTCATGTCTATACTGACTAAGTCAGCGTCACGTAAGAAAGGCTCTGTGCGAGCTATTTGATTTTGTATTTGACCTAATCGGACTGCTTCGAAAAAAAGTTTATCTATAAGTCCGATTTCTTCCGGGTTATTAAAATAGGTCTGGTAGCCAAGGTTTGTGAAGTTGTAGAGGTTGTGTGGTTCTTGGAGTACGAGATGAGAAACGTAGCTCTGATGGTCTAAATCTCGCCCTTCTGAGCCGACGTCAAGTCGGGCATCAACACTGACAATATTTACGGTTTGTTCGAGCGAGTCATAACCACGGTAATTCGCGTACGTAAGTTCCTGTGAGCCTCCTATGGTGATCAGTACGATCTGCCTCTGGAGTAATTCTTGAGTGATTTCCTTGAGTAAAAGTAATGTGTCTGTATGACGTTCGCCCTTGTAGAGATTGCCCAAGTCGGCTATACCATAGTCCCATTTTCCCTTGTACAATTGGTACAGGAATGGTCGTATCGCATCGGCGGCACCATCGCAACCTACGTTTCGATACGCCCTGCGATCTTCTTGCACCCCAACAATGGCGACTTTAATGCCGTCCAGGTCGGGTAGACCCTCCATTTCAGTATGTCGACGAATGCTTCGTCCCAACTGATTGGTATCTAAAACAGGAAGTGCATCGATAACACTTTCCGGTACAGGGCTGAGATTTTCCACGGGCAAATCATTTACCCGTCCAATTTAGAACCTTATTTGCGCTTTGCCCGACGCTTTGTGGGGCCAGCTTTGATAAGTTCTTCACAAGCGGCACGGTCTAAAGTTTCGGGATCCGTGTCTTTAGGAATCTTAAAATTCTTTCCTTCAGATTTGATATACGGCCCATAGCGACCTTTAAGGACTTGAATTAATGGCTCCTCGGTAAATTCCGCAATCGTGTTATTCGCCGCACCAGCTTCTTTTTCTTCAATTACAGCTACCGCTTTTTCAAGACTTACGGTTTCGGGTGCATCTTCTGTAAGGCTGTAAAATTTCTTATTCCACATCACGTAAGGGCCATAGCGGCCAACGTTTGCCTTTACCTCGAGATCTTTATAATCGCCGACGATGCGTGGAAGAATTTCCTTGCGTAAAGCCATCTCTAAGGTGGCATCATAAAAACCAACACCTTGAGGGAGCTTCTTGAAACGCGGTTTAGTTTCTTCATCACCGTCACCGAATTGGAATACAAACCCATAACGCGCAAGTTTGACATAAACCGGCTCACCTGTACCTGGTTCCTCACCTAAAACACGACTTGCACGCGCATTTTCAGGTGCGTTTTCGATAAGTGGATGGAATTCTCCGTAAAATTCTTTAATGCTGTCTTGCCAGCCAATTTCTCCTGCAGCTACGGTATCGAAGTTTGCTTCTGCTTTTGCAGTGAATTGGTAATCCATGATCAAGCCATAGTGCTCGAGTAGGAAGTCCGTTACCACGCGACCGATGTCTGTAGGGAACAATTTATTCTTGTCAGCCCCATAGGTTTCAGTATCTACACGGGCAGAAACTCCTTCGGCCGTTGCACTTAACACATGGTATTCACGCTTATTGCCCTCAAGACTGTCCTTGATGACGTAGTTTCGTTTTTGAATGGTGGAAATGGTCGGGGCATAAGTCGATGGTCGACCAATGCCGAGCTCTTCTAATTTCTTTACCAACGAGGCTTCAGTATAGCGCGGTGTATGCTTAGTGAAGCGTTCGGTTGCCGTAATTTCCTTTGAAGTCAAGGTGCCGCCCTTTTGGACTGCCGGTAGTTGACCGTCCAATTCATCCGTACCCTCGTCATCAGTTCCTTCTTGATATACACGAATGAAACCGTCGAATTTAATTACCTGACCACGTGCAGTAAAGCGCTGTGCATCAGGTTGTTCCTGATTGAATAGTTTGATGGTGGTGTTTTCTAATTTCGCATCAGCCATTTGTGAGGCGATGGTGCGTTTGTAGATTAGGTCGTATAGTTTTTTCTGACGGTCATCTCCACCGGCCATACTCTTTGCAAAGCTTGTTGGACGAATAGCCTCGTGCGCCTCTTGAGCGCCTTTGTTTTTTGTCGCAAACTTCCGTGCTTGGTGGTATTCTGGACCATAACTCTGCTCAACATGTGCTGCGATGCCTGCAATGGCATCGTTGCTCAAATTAAAGCTATCCGTTCTCATGTAAGTAATGTGTCCGGCTTCGTACAGGCGTTGCGCCAGCGTCATGGTTTGGCTCACACTAAAGCCTAATTTTCTGCTCGCTTCTTGTTGCAACGTTGACGTTGTAAAAGGTGCTGCAGGGCTGCGTTTACCTGGACGCATTTCAACGCTCTCTACCTCGTATGTTGCGCCAACACAACCGTTCAAAAAGACTTTAGCTTCTTCTTGCGTCTTGAAATTAGTACTTACATCGGCCTTAAAGCTGATTTTTCCATCGCTGAAAATACCGCTGACCTTATAGCTAGAGGTTACTTCGTGGCCCTCGATTTCTCTTTCTTTTTCTACGATTAAGCGAACCGCGACACTTTGAACACGCCCTGCACTTAAGCCGCGTTGAATGCTTTTCCAAAGCACCGGGCTCAGTTCATAACCTACAAGTCTGTCGAGTACTCGACGCGCTTGTTGGGCATCGACCAATTCCTTATTGATCTTTCTAGGATTCTCAACCGCACGTATGATGGCTGTTTTGGTGATCTCATTGAAAACGATTCGTTCTGTATTGTCATCTTTTAGGCCTAAACTTTCGTAAAGATGCCATGCGATGGCCTCTCCTTCACGGTCCTCATCCGACGCGAGCCAAACTTTGTCAACTTTCTTAGCAGCTGCCTTAAGCTCCTTGACCAGACTGGTTTTGTCTTTTGAAACACAATATTCCGGTTGGAAATTATTTTCGATGTCAATGGCCATTCCTTTATCGCACAAATCGCGAATGTGTCCATAGGAGGATAGGACTTGGAAATCGGCGCCTAGGTACTTCTGAATGGTCTTTGCCTTTGCAGGTGACTCAACGATTACGAGATTCTTTGCCATAGGATGCGGGGTGCATTTTAATTATTGCCGCAAAGTAAAGGCTAAAAATCGGCAACTTTCAACTACTATATTAAGGAGTGGTTTTCGAGGCTTTAGTATTACTACGTAATAGATTTTTTAAAATCGGACAAATTGTCAGCATTGCTTGTATCTTTGTACCACCGCAAAAGAAAGTAAAGTTTTGAGCGGATTAGAAATATGGAAGCAAAGACAAAGCGCGCAAGCGGAAGGGGTCTCTACGCCGAGGGCGATAAGAACCCACATGAACACGACGGAACGGTTCTCGAGACTAAAAACCCGACGGGAACAAAAAAACTCTATATAGAGTCGTACGGTTGTCAGATGAATTTCTCTGACAGCGAGATTGTTGCATCTGTTTTGGGTAAGGAAGGTTACACTACCACGCAAAATGCGGAGGAAGCAGATCTAGTATTGTTGAATACTTGTTCTATTCGTGATAAGGCAGAACAAACTGTTCGTAACCGTCTCAATCATTTTAACGGCCACAAGAGAAAGAACCCTGAGATGAAAATTGGGGTGTTGGGTTGTATGGCAGAACGAGTAAAAGGTAAACTTCTAGAAGAAGAGAAGTTGGTCGATTTAGTAGTTGGTCCGGATGCCTACAGAGATTTACCGAATCTATTGCAAGAACTAGACGGCGGAAGAAAGGCAGTCAATGTTATTTTGAGTAAGGAAGAAACCTACGATGATATTGAGCCGGTTCGCTTGGGTGGCAATGGCGTAAGTGCATTCGTGTCCATTACTCGTGGCTGTGATAACATGTGTACGTTCTGTGTAGTCCCGTTTACTCGTGGCCGAGAACGTTCGCGTAATCCGCAGACCATTGTAGACGAAGTATTGGATTTATCAAAACGCGGGTACAAGGAAATCACCTTATTAGGGCAAAACGTAGACAGCTACCTGTGGTATGGTGGCGGTTTGAAAAAAGATTTTGAAAAGGCTTCGGATGTAGCCAAAGCTAGTGCTGTACATTTCGCTGATCTCATGTCTATGGTTGCAGAGGCAGCACCGCACATGCGCATTCGCTTTTCCACTTCGAATCCACAAGACATGCGCGACGATGTGCTGGAAACCATTGCGAAATACAAAAACATCTGCAATTACATCCATTTACCGGTGCAGTCGGGTTCGTCACGCATCTTAGAATTGATGAATCGGGGTCACAACCGCGAAGAATATATGGCACTCATTGACCGCATTCATCGTATTATTCCGGGTTGCGCTATCAGTCATGATATGATTTCAGGATTTCCAACGGAAACCGAAGAGGATCATCAAGAGACGTTGAGTCTTATGGATTATGTGAAATACGATTTCGGCTACATGTTCTTCTACAGCGAGCGTCCCAATACGTATGCTGCGAGAAAATTAGAAGACGATGTTCCTGAAGAGATTAAGAAACGTCGCTTAACGGAAATCATCCAATTACAAAGCAAACACAGTTTATACCGTCACGAGCAAATGGTCGGAAAGACATTTGAAGTTCTCGTAGAAGGAACCTCTAAGAAAAGCGAGGCACAATTGTTTGGACGAACAGATACCAATAGTGTGGTGGTTTTTGATCGACACGATTTTAAACCAGGCGACTTTGTTCACGTTAAGATTAATAGTTGTACTACGGCTACATTGTTGGGTTCAGTAGTAGCAAGCCCGGAGGCTTAAATACATTGGAGCTATGTCAGATATCAAGAGCATTAAACAACGTTTCGGAATTATTGGGGTAAGTCCATTGTTGGACCGCGCCTTAGAGAAGGCCGTGCAAGTTGCGCCCACAGATATAAGCGTGCTCGTCACCGGTGAGAGTGGTGTAGGTAAAGAGAGCATACCGAAGATTATTCATGCACTGAGTCACAGAAAACACAACCCTTACATCGCAGTAAACTGTGGTGCTATTCCAGAAGGAACCATAGATTCGGAACTTTTCGGTCATGAAAAAGGGGCTTTTACTGGAGCTACTGGAGCGCGTAAAGGATATTTTGAGGAGGCCGATGCGGGTACTATCTTTCTAGATGAAGTGGGCGAGCTACCTATGCCTTCTCAAGTTCGGTTGTTACGCGTCCTTGAAACGGGAGAATTTATTCGCGTGGGTGCCTCGAGAGCGAATAAAATTGATGTTCGTGTCGTGGGAGCCACGAATGTGGGAATGCTTAATGCTATCAAAAATCACAAATTCCGTGAGGATTTGTATTACAGATTAAATACGGTAGAAATTCATCTGCCACCCTTGCGAGAACGCCCTTCAGATATACATCTGTTGTTTCGAAAATTTGCTTCTGATTTCGCCAATAAATACCATCTTCCACCGCTACGCCTCGACGATGAGGCAGTGCGATTGTTAGAGCATTACCGTTGGCCAGGAAACATTCGTCAGTTGCGCAACCTCGCTGAGCAAATGAGTGTGATCGAAACGACGCGTCTAGTGGGTAAGGAAGTGCTAAAGGCCTATTTGCCCGAGGTGGATGCTCCGAACCTTCCTGCATTGGCTAATTCTCGCATCAGTGATGGCGTGAGTAATGCGGATTTTGCAAAAGAACGCGAGGCATTGTACAAACTTTTATTCGAGATGCGTTCGGAATTAAACGCCCTAAAAAAAGCAGTCCAGAATGGTGAAGGCTTCTATGAGGGTGTACAGCGCGAATATCCGCAGATTGGCGCTGAATATACCGATCGTTCTTCAGTAACGCCTTATACTGGAAATGGGTCTAACGACGTTTCTTTTGTAAATCCGGATGAATACGATTCATTTGAGGACGATGAGCATACTATCGAAATTGAGAACCTGAGTCTCGTAGACAAAGAAATTGAATTGATAAAAAAGGCATTGGATAAGACTCAAGGAAAACGAAAGGCCGCTGCTAAAGAATTGGGTATATCCGAACGTACCTTGTACCGCAAGATTAAACAATACAACCTGGAATAATGCGCTTATTTTTGTTCTTTCCTGCAGTGCTGTTTCTCCTCATCCTTTCAGGGTGTAAAGGCGGTTATAGTTTTACTGGAGGAAATGTAGGAGATGCAAAGACATTAAATGTGGATTTCTTTGATAACACCGCTGCAATTGTGAATCCCGAGATGTCACAGATTTTTACCGAATCCTTGAAAGACATCTTTGTTCAGCAAACTTCATTGCGTTTGGTTGAGGGGCCGGCAGATATGGAATTTTCGGGCGCCATTACAGATTACAGTTTACGACCACAAGCGGCACGCGGCCCGAGTGAGGTTTCACAGATGCGCTTCACCATTTCCGTTAAGGTTTCCTTTGAAAACAGTATTGCCAACAAGAACAGTTTTGAGCAGCGTTTTAGTAGATCTAGAGATTACGATGCGGATTTGAATTTTTCCGATATTGAAACGGAATTGGCAGCGGAGATTATGAAAGAATTGACAGAAGATATTTTAAACCGGGCTATTGCCAATTGGTAGATGAACGCAAAGAAAATCGAAGAATTATATGCCTACCCTGAGCGTTTAAACGCGTCGGAGCTTGCTATGCTCAAACAGGCGGTATCGGATTTTCCTTATGCAGCACCGTTACAAGCACTCTACATGAAAGCATTGCAGCAGCAAGAAAGCTACTTGTTGCCAGCCCAAGTAAAGCGCACTGCCATTGCTACACCAAATCGAGAAGCTTTAAAAGTATATTTTGAAAGTAGCACGAGTTTAGCAGCTCCTATTGAAGGGAAATTGAGCGATATGGCCATTACTAGTCCAATTGAAAAAATCGCTGCGTCACCTATACCCGCTGAGGTTGTGAAAAAAACGCCGGTTGCAAAAAAGAAAAAAACAAAGAAAGCTTCGGCTCCTCCTGCACCTAAAACGAAGGTTACAAAACCTGTTGCCCCAAAGAATGCAATCGGAGCCCCCGAAGATCTATCACATTTGCCGGAGGCTGTACGAAATGCTATTCTCAGATCTCGAGCGTTACGAGGTAAAGATGCACCAGTAAAAGCAGTCGTTAAGCCAGCTGAATCGCCGAAGAAAGAGGATAACAATCGACCTTCTTTAACTTCCGAAAAACCGAGTGATGCGGTTTCAAAAGATTCAGTTGCTGAGGTCACTGTTGCTCAAAGTGCAGCGGACG
Source organism: Schleiferiaceae bacterium (assembly GCA_029248145.1). Classification (GTDB taxonomy): domain Bacteria; phylum Bacteroidota; class Bacteroidia; order Flavobacteriales; family Schleiferiaceae; genus UBA10364. Next base: position 7,566 of record JAQWJX010000138.1, read on the forward strand.
CGGTGCAAAAGCCTAAAAAGAAGGCTGTAGAGGCAGAAGAGGTGAAAGAACAATCTTCGTTGAATCATTCAAGCACAGCTATTGAAACCACGAAAATCGCCATCGACATACCCTCGTTTGAATTGGAAACCGATTTAAAAGGCACTCCAACGCAGGATCCGCATGCCTCAGCACAATCGTTAGAGGAATCTCCGGCTTGGGAGGCGCCTGAAGAACGTGAGATGCCGTTCAGTGAAAAGGCATCCTTTCTGCAGTGGTTAAATGCAGAATCGCAGGCTGCGCCCGCTGCGGTTTCTTCAGCTAAAAAGGTTTCAGCGGCAGGACGTGATATTAAAAAAATTATTCGTGAGTTGCCCAAGTTTGAAGGCAACAAGCGCGACGGGAAAATCAATGTTTTTAGTCTTGAAGCAGATGGACAAGGTCGCTTTGTAACGGAAACATTGGCAGAGATTTACCTGAAGCAAGGACTTTTTGAGAAGGCAATTAAATCCTACGAGGTACTAAGTTTGAAATACCCGGAAAAAAGTAGTTTCTTTGCCGACCGAATTAGAGCAATTAAGAAAGAAAAGAACTCATGACAGCATTATTCTCCATATTGATCGTAGTAGTGTCGATCCTACTCGTTTTGGTGATTCTCGTTCAAAATCCTAAAGGCGGTGGTTTGAGCTCTGCATTTGGAGGTGATAGCCCACAGATGTTGGGCGGCGTTAAAAAGACAACGGACTTTTTAGATAAAGCGACTTGGGCCTTGGTCATTGGTTTGTTCGTTCTTGTGATCGGTATGAACCTTGTTTCGACGGATGCAGATGTTGTTTTAGAAGATACCTTGATTAACGAACAAGTTGAGGATGCTATGCCGTTCCAGCCACAAATGCCTGCAGCTCCTGCTGGAGAAGTGGCACCTACTGGTGAGGCTCCTGTAGAAGGAATGCCTGAGAGCGTAGAATAATCCGTCAATTTGACTTTACTATCCGGCCCGCGCAGCTCCGCTGCGCGGGTTTTTATTTTTTGTGTGTCAAAATTTCGCGCGGCGGCCGCCGCGCGATGACACTCTGACACAGAAAATGCTTTGGCATAAAATTTCATGTAAAAGAGTGGAAACTGTAACTAAAAACATAAATCATGGCAGATTTAAACATTCGTCCATTAGCTGACAGAGTAATCATTGAACCTGCAGCTGCTGAAACTACGACTGCATCTGGAATCATTATTCCTGATACAGCGCAAGAGAAGCCTCAAAAAGGCATGGTAGTAGCCGTAGGTCCAGGTAAAAAAGATGAGCCTATGACTGTAAATATTGGTGACGTGGTATTGTACGGTAAGTACAGCGGAACTGAGTTTAAGTATGAAAATGGTGATTACCTCATTATGCGTGAGGCAGACATCATGGCAATTGTTTAATCAAACGAAAAAACCATAAATCATGGCAAAAGAAATTTCATTTGACGTAGATGCAAGAAACAGCTTAAAGGCTGGTGTAGATGCATTGGCAGATGCGGTAAAAGTGACCCTAGGTCCCAAAGGCCGCAACGTAATAATAGAAAAAGCATTCGGAGCACCGCACGTAACTAAAGACGGTGTCACTGTAGCGAAAGAAATTGAGCTGGAAGACAAGTTGCAAAACTTGGGCGCACAGATGGTAAAAGAAGTAGCCTCTAAAACTGCAGACATCGCAGGTGATGGAACTACTACAGCTACTGTTTTGGCTCAAGCAATTTATCACCACGGATTGAAGAACGTGGCCGCAGGAGCGAACCCCATGGATTTGAAGCGCGGTATCGACAAAGCAGTTACCGCTTTAGTTGCTGAATTAAAGTCCCTTAGCCAAGAGGTGGGTGACGACAACAGTAAGATAGAGCAAGTCGCTTCAATATCATCAAACAACGACAGTACCATCGGTAAATTGATTGCAGAGGCAATGGCCAAAGTGAAAAATGAAGGTGTTATTACTGTTGAAGAAGCGAAGGGTACAGAAACGTATGTTGATGTAGTTGAAGGCATGCAGTTTGATCGTGGATACTTGAGCCCTTATTTCACAACCAATACTGAGAAGATGGTTGCTGAATTGGAAAATCCATTAATTCTGATTTACGATAAAAAAGTAAGCTCTATGAAGGAATTGCTTCCTGTATTAGAGCCGGCAGCCCAAAGCGGTCGCCCATTATTGATTATTGCAGAAGATGTGGATGGCGAAGCTTTAGCAACATTAGTTGTAAACCGCATTCGTGGCTCACTCAAAATTGCTGCAGTGAAAGCACCAGGATTTGGTGACCGTCGCAAGGCAATGCTTGAGGACATCGCCATCTTAACGGGCGGTCAAGTAATTTCTGAGGAGCGCGGTATGACGCTTGAAGGAGCGACTATGGAGATGCTGGGAACGGCAGAAAAAGTGACCATCGATAAGGACAACACCACAGTTGTAAACGGTGCCGGTGAGGGTGAAGCTATCGCAAGTCGAGTGAATCAAATCAAAGCACAAATCGAAAATACTACTTCGGATTACGATCGCGAAAAATTGCAAGAACGTTTAGCGAAACTCGCTGGCGGTGTTGCTGTTCTTTACGTCGGAGCTGCTTCTGAAGTTGAAATGAAGGAGAAGAAAGACCGCGTAGATGATGCACTTGCAGCTACTAAAGCCGCAGTAGAAGAGGGCTTCGTTCCCGGAGGTGGTGTAGCGCTTGTTCGTGTAAGCTCAGCGCTAGAAGACCTTAAAGGCGAAAACGAAGACGAAAGCACCGGTATTCAAATCATTTCGAAAGCAATCGAAGAGCCGTTGCGTCAGATTGTGCACAATGCAGGTCTGGAAGGCTCGGTAGTCGTTGCCAAAGTTAAAGAAGGCAAAGGCGACTTCGGTTTTAATGCGAAGACCGACGTTTACGAAAACATGTATGATGCAGGTGTTATTGATCCGACGAAAGTTACGCGTGTCGCGCTCGAAAATGCAGCATCAGTTGCAGGGTTGTTGTTGACCACAGAAGCCACGATTACTGAGATTCCTAAGGAAGAGCCAGCAATGCCACCAGGCGGTGGTATGGGCGGCGGCATGGGAATGATGTAATTTATTCGCGTGTATCGCATAAAAACGAAAGCCACTCCTTGATTGGGGTGGCTTTTTTTATAATCTCAATCGGCTCCTTACGGCGAACCGGTTCTCTTAAATGTAGTAGGGAACGAAGCTGTCAGTTATAAGGAAAAGGCTTCGAGGTACTTAGTGATGTAACTTTCGCGATCACGGTATTTGTATTGCATGATGTACCGCGGATGCTCTAAGGCAATCAATTCAGGCGTAAAATTAAATTCTTTGTTCAATTGGGTTAGAAATTTCAAATTCTTTCCTGTTCCAAAGACAATGATGCGTTCGTTTTTACCAGCCAATTCAATTTGAGCTCGTATTTGTTCGAGTAGATAAGGTGCAAGCGCTTTTGCGAAACTCGTCCGGTCGTAGTAATTAAAATTAACCATGCCGCCCTTCTTTCGAATAGTAAAGCCTAAAGGACAAACGGATCCGATAAAAAAGTCTTGATAAAATGCTTTGGCACCTCCAAAAGCTTCGATCGCCTCGTAAACGAATACGGAGCTGGGTTCGTGTGTAGTGAAAGCGTCAAAAGAAATACCGCATCCCACAAGGCGTTTAGTATCTGTAAATGGAATACCAGTGGCTCCAGCACCCAGTCTTCCGGGGTTTATACCTAATATTAAATTTCGTGGTTTATTGTCGCTGTAAAAGGTGTGATAGAAATCGGAGAGGGCCTGTCCTTGAGCCGGACTAGCGCCTTCAAACGGATTGAGAACAGCTAAATCGTCATCCAGGAAAGTGTGATCAAAGTCTAACCCGTGATAGAAAGCCAAAATGCGCTGGGCCTTGGTCATTTCTTATTGAATTGGGTCATGGTAAGTCTTGTGCCTGCGAGTGCGAAACTTTGTATGGCTTTCACACAGTGCTCTACAAGACTAGGAAGGTCTAGCATTTCATCTTCATTCCATTCGCCGAGGACATAGTCTACTTGACGTCCCTTAGGAAAATCGCTGCCAATACCGAACTTGAGTCGAGGGTAGTCATTACGGCCCAATTTCGCTTGAATATCTTTCAAGCCATTATGCCCGGCATCAGAACCTTTTTCACGAATGCGCACTGCGCCTAATGGCAACGCGAGATCATCCACGATTACTAAAACATTTTCAATGGGAATATTTTCCTCCTGCATCCAATAGCGTACTGCATTTCCACTAAGATTCATGAAGGTGGTCGGCTTAATTAATCGAAACGTACGTCCTTTAATCTTAGCCACTGTCGTAAGCGCGTAGCGCCCAGGTTCAAAAACAACATTGGACGCCTTCGCAAAGGCGTCCAATGTCAAAAAACCTATGTTATGACGGGTATTTTCATATTCGGTGCCAGGATTACCTAGACCTACAATGAGGAATTTCTTCATACCCGTAAAGGTAAAAATTATTCAGCAGCAGCTTCTGCTGTAGCTTCAGCACCTTCTTCAGCACCTTCTTCAGCATCTTCTTCGTCTTCGTCAACAGCACCACGCGCTTTCTTGACGGTAACAATTACTGCAGTAGAAGCATTTAGAATTTCAAATCCTTCAGACTTCACATCGCTCACACGAATAGATTTCCCTATTCTAAGTTTGTTAATGTCTAAATCAACGCTCTCAGGCAATTGGCCTGGGACTGCACGAACGCTTAGCTTGCGAAGAACACTCTTCAATTTACCACCATTCAATACACCAAGTGCTTGACCGTGCAGAACCACTGGAATGTCCATGGTTACAGGCTTGCCTTCTACCAACTGGATGAAGTCAATGTGAATCAACTGGTCAGTTACTGGGTGGAACTGTAAATCTTGAATCACGGCTTCAACAGTAGTAGCTCCTACAGTTACTTTCGCAGTTTTTGCCTCAGCAGTATATACCAAGCCTTTGAAGGCGAGTGTAGGTGCAGAGAAGTGAATAGGTGCTTCGCCACCGTAAATAACACACGGTACGTTGCCCGCCTTACGCTCTAGTTGAGCGTATTTAGAACCAAAGTTGGTTCTTTCGTTTCCTTGAATTTCAACAGACTTCATCTGATCTAGTTTATTCTGGTATTACATTATAAAGTGTCCTGAAATACTCTCATGGTGGTGAACATTTTTCATC
>JAQWJX010000152.1:0-1922 GCA_029248145.1 Schleiferiaceae bacterium
TCCATTCTGAATGATGGCAACAGCCTCATCCACTTTTTCGTCCAAAGGATTCCCCTCTTCTGAAACGACTTCAGGAGGATTCTGGTATGCCGTCCTAGGCAACTGCCAAAGCACCACTGCGAACACAACGGCTATCAAAAATGCTATGAGTGTGCCTTTTTTCAACTTATTCTACAGGTACGTTATCCTTTACGCCTTCAACAAAAACCTTTGCAGGTTTAAACGCTGGAATGTAATGAGCTGGAATGACGATGGTGGTGTTTTTCGAAATATTACGTCCAGTCTTCTGTGCTCGCTTTTTAACGATGAAAGAACCGAATCCTCTCAAGTAAACGTTATTGCCGTCTTCTAGACTGTGCTTAATCTCTTTCATGAAGCTCTCTACAACTGCTTGTACATCACCTCTCTCCATTCCTGTTTTGTCAGAAATCTTAGTAACGATATCTGCTTTCGTCATTTGCTCTATACTTTTACGTCCCGTAGGACTTGGTTAATGAGGGGCGCAAATATACACCTACTTTCCTTATTTACAGCCATCAAGAATAAAATTATCTTAACCTCTAGAAGGACCCATGAGTAGATTTAACACCTTCAGAATCAGCATAGAAGAATACTATCGAGCGAACAAAAGGGATTTACCATGGCGCAAAGAGGTGCCCGTGCCTTATGAAGTATGGTTAAGTGAAATCATTTTGCAACAGACAAGGGTGGCGCAAGGCACACCATACTTCCACAAAATACTGAAAGCATTTCCCACTATTGAGTCGCTGGCGCTTGCCGATGAAGACACATTACTTGCCCTATGGACTGGATTGGGCTACTATAATCGAGCGCGTAATCTTCAAAAAGGTGCTAGGCAAATACTCACAGATTTTAACGGCCAACTGCCCGAACGATACGATGAATTATTAAAAATAAAAGGAATTGGCCCTTACACTGCTGCGGCAATCGCAAGCATATGCTTTAAGGAAGAAATCGGTGTAGTAGACGGTAATGTTTATCGCGTGCTTAGTCGTTATTTCGGAATAAGTACACCCACAAACAGCACTTCAGGACAAAGCGAATTTCAGGCTTTGGCAAACGCGTGTATCCAAGGAACAAAAAATCCTGGGATGTATAATCAGGGAATCATGGAATTTGGTGCATTGCACTGTACGCCTAAAAACCCCAATTGCATGTATTGCCCACTTAGCGACTCTTGTCATGCCCATAATAGCGGAGCGACCACTGAATTACCTGTAAAACTTAAGAAGGGAAAAAGAACGAAAGAAACACTTCATTTTGGAGTTGTTCAAAACAAAAAGAAAGTCGCTTTAAGAAAAAGAGGAACAGAAAGTATTTGGGCTGGACTCTATGAATTTCCACAGCTCGACAGCGCGCCACAACACGGTCAACTGTTGGCGGAACCGATTCTACATAAATTATCACACAAAGACCTCTATTGCAACTTTTGGGCGGTGTCTGAAGCTGAAATTTCCGGGGATTATAACTTCTATTCAAAAGCGGAGGCACAAGAATTAGGCATGCCTATTATTATCGCTGACTTTGTTACTAACAAGCTGTAAATCCGGGACTAAATTTGCCTAAATTTGATGTATTCAAACATCAAAACGACTCAATCATGGCCGGTACGCTGAACAAAGTAATGCTCATTGGAAATCTTGGAAAGGATCCCGAAATTCTTCATTTTGATAACGGTGGTTCTATTGTGAAATTCCCACTAGCGACCTCAGAAACCTATACAAATCGTGACGGTCAGCGCGTAACGAATACCGAATGGCATAATATTGTAATCAGTGCAAAAGGATTGACTGATGTTGCGCATAAATACCTCAAAAAAGGCCATAAGGTGTTTCTCGAAGGGAAGATAAAAACAAGAAAGTGGCAAGATCAAACGGGTGCTGATCTGTACACGACGGACG
>JAQWJX010000090.1:0-4156 GCA_029248145.1 Schleiferiaceae bacterium
TTAGCGCAGCATCAATAGGACCTTTTTTATCTTCTGGTAATTTACCTTCGAGATCCTTCATTTGCTTCTCAACTTGGAACACCATGCTATCAGCAGCGTTGAGCTTGTCAATATCCTCTTTTGCTTTCTTATCTGCGTCTGCATTCGCTTCCGCTTCTTGCTTCATGCGATCAATTTCTTCTTGAGATAAACCCGAAGAAGCCTCAATACGGATATTCTGCTCTTTACCTGTATTTTTATCTTTAGCACTTACGTTAAGGATACCGTTCGAATCAATATCGAAGGTCACTTCGATTTGAGGAACACCGCGCTGTGCTGGTGGAATGCCGTCCAAATGGAAACGACCAATAGTCTTGTTGTCGCTTGCCATAGAACGCTCGCCTTGAAGAATATGAATCTCTACCGAAGGCTGATTATCGGCAGCCGTTGAGAAGGTTTCAGATTTCTTCGTAGGAATAGTTGTATTCGCTTCGATGAGTTTCGTCATCACACCACCCATAGTTTCTATACCTAATGAAAGTGGCGTTACATCTAAGAGAAGAACGTCTTTCACATCACCTGCGAGAACACCACCCTGGATAGAAGCTCCAATAGCTACTACCTCATCTGGATTCACACCTTTCGAAGGCTCTTTCCCGAAGAACGCTTTTACCGCATCCTGAATAGCCGGAATACGCGTCGTACCTCCCACTAGAATAACTTCATCTATTTCAGAAGTTGAATACCCTGCATTTTGCAATGCACTGCGTGCTGGTGCAATAGTGCGCTCAATCAAGCTAGCTGCTAATTGCTCGAACTTTGCTCGACTCAACGGACGAACCAAGTGTTTGGGACCTGACGCTGTCGCTGTAATGTAAGGCAGATTAATTTCCGTTGAAGTCGTCGAAGACAATTCGATTTTAGCTTTCTCAGCTGCTTCTTTTAGACGTTGCAGCGCCATGTTGTCATCGCGCAAATCCATATTCTCTTCAGCTTTAAACTCTTCTGCCAGCCAGTCAATAATGACCTGATCAAAATCGTCACCACCAAGGTGCGTATCACCGTCCGTAGATTTCACTTCGAATACACCGTCACCCAGCTCTAGAACCGAAACGTCGTGTGTACCACCACCACAGTCAAATACTGCGATTTTTTGATCCTGACCTTTCTTATCTAGACCGTAAGCTAAAGCAGCTGCGGTAGGCTCATTAATGATACGGCGAACATTTAGACCTGCGATTTCTCCAGCTTCTTTAGTTGCTTGACGTTGCGCATCATCAAAGTAAGCAGGGACCGTAATTACGGCTTCAGTGACATCTGCACCCAAATAGTCTTCAGCAGTTTTCTTCATTTTTTGAAGAATCATTGCCGAAACCTCTTGCGGGGTATATTGACGACCGTCGATATTTACACGAGGCGTATCGTTATCGCCACCCTCTACTTTATAAGGTACACGCTTTGCTTCTTTTTGTACGTTCGAAAATTGCTCTCCCATGAAACGTTTCACGGAGTAGACTGTTTTCTCGGGGTTAGTTATGGCCTGGCGTTTTGCAGGATCACCTACTTTACGTTCACCGCCTTCAACGAAACCTACAATAGAAGGTGTCGTTCTTTTTCCTTCGCTGTTCGGAATCACTACAGGCTCGTTACCTTCCATTACGGATACACAAGAGTTCGTGGTTCCAAGGTCTATACCTATGATTTTACCCATTTTATAAATTATTTAGGTTGAGTTTTCAAAATCTTACGGCCGGTATAGAACAAGGGTTATGCAACAAAGAACGGGACCCGATTTTACACCCAATTTGGAACAAATCGCGAAAAATATATGTCACTATGGAACTTTTACCGATAAAAAAGTGACAAACTGTCTCTTTAAGTCTTGTTAGAATTTGACAGGAAATCCGTCAACACAAATCACAGAGTCGATACCTTGAAAATCTACCCAACCCATATTGCAGGTGTAAATTCCTCGCCATAGACTATCCATGGACGTATTGCTTAGTTTGATTTGCTTCTTAATGGTGTGACCGCGAGAACTAAAAAGTCCTATTCCGCCATCAACATTGGTAAAAATGGGTTTTTCTTGGACGATACCTTGTGAAGGTTGACTTACATTGATATATGTGGCATAATCGTCTGCAGCAGCCCAAAGCTCGAAGTCTATACTTTTAAATACGCGCACCGTATCTGTAGTTGTTCCGATGTTGTTTCTCAAGAACTGGTAGTACGCTGCATAACTGAGTTCTGTGACGTAATTCCCCGATCCCGTGAGATTCGACCCTGTCCGTGTTGGTAGCGCATAAGTCACCGTCTTCACTGCACTATCCTTGGGATTACGAACGGGCGCTTCCTTGTATTTAAAATGAATGTAACCTTGATACAAACGGGCATTTCTAGCCGCATCCCAACCAAATTTTGCATCCTGAATACCAAAAGTTAGTTTTTGAAAACCTTTGGGTCTTGTAATCTCAACAGGACCTACCACTGGCGAGACGGCTTCAAAATTATTATTTCCAGGAATGAAGCCGCGCAGTCGATATTCAAAGTTGTGATCAATAGGCGCATCGGTCCAATACAATCGATAATTGTCAGTTGTAAAAGTTCCTGATGCTAGGATATTTGTGTCTTTTCTGTAGAACTCGTAAGTGTTCAATACATTCCCCTGATCATTGAGCTGGGCCAAATACAAGGAGGCCGTATCAAAATACAGGCTATCGCTGTGTGTCGCTCCTGCGAGCAACCCATCCGTTCCTAAGTACGTCCGATGTAATCGCACCCATTGCGTATCCTGATCTTTGTCCAAAAGACCATAAACGACATTCTCGACATCGTAATCCGCATTGATTTCCAAGGAATTGTCGCACGAAAACAGTGCGATAAAGGCAAAAAAGAATAGAAATAGGTTTTTCATGGGCTTCAAAAATACAACCTATGGCTTAGGATGCTTTTCTTTGTGCTGATTTAATTCACAAAAACCGTGCACTATGTCATTGGCGAAAAAAGAATTTAAAAAGGTTACTACACACAGCCTCCAACAAATGAAGGATCAGGGAGAGAAAATCTCCATGCTAACTGCTTACGATTATACCATGGCAAAAATGGTCGATGCCGCAGGAGTAGATTGCATACTTGTAGGAGACAGTGCTTCGAATGTGATGGCCGGTCACGAAACGACACTTCCCATTACATTGGATCAAATGATTTATCATGCCAGTTCTGTTATTCGCGCTGTTGACCGAGCATTAGTGGTAGTTGACCTTCCTTTTGGCACGTATCAAGGTGATTCAAAACAAGCTCTTAATTCTGCCATTCGTGTCATGAAAGAGAGTGGCGGACACGCTGTGAAATTAGAAGGCGGTATAGAAATCATTGAAGGCATTAAAAGAATACTTACGGCAGGTATTCCTGTTATGGGCCATTTAGGCCTCACACCGCAGAGCATTTATAAATTTGGCACGTACAGCGTGCGCGCGAAAGAAGAAGAGGAAGCTCAGAAACTCATTGAAGACGCAAAAGCGTTGGAAGAAGCAGGCTGTTTTGGTATTGTCTTAGAAAAAGTTCCTGCAGAATTAGCAAAAGAAGTATCGGAAGCTCTTACTATTCCAGTCATTGGTATAGGAGCCGGTGGGGGTGTGGATGGCCAAGTTTTAGTTTTCCACGATCTCGTTGGTATGACACACCAATTTCACCCAAGATTTTTACGTCGCTACCTTAATTTATACGAAGAAATTACAGGCGCTATTGGTCAGTATGTACAAGATGTTAAGGATGAAGACTTCCCTAACGAAGGTGAAAGCTATACCAGTTAAATATGGGCAGTCGGCTACCCGATATCATTTATGAAGACAATCATCTTATCGCTGTAAACAAGCGTGCCGGTGATTTAGTCCAGGGCGACAAAACCGGAGACGTTCCTTTACCCGAACTACTAAAATCCTACATTAAAGATAAGTTTAACAAGCCCGGCGCCGTATTTCTTGGTGTCATTCATCGGTTAGATCGGCCGACAACTGGAGTTGTATTATTTGCGCGCACATCAAAAGGACTTGAGCGAATGAATGCAGCGTTTAAGAACCGTGAAACGCAAAAGAACTACTGGGCTCTGGTGGAGGGGCAGTTAAATGAAGAGGGCAAATTGATCCATTACCTCTTGAAAAACCCGAAGAATAATAAA
>JAQWJX010000191.1:0-27247 GCA_029248145.1 Schleiferiaceae bacterium
TTGAGTACGGGCGACCTTTTTCGTTACAACATTAAAAATGAAACGGAATTGGGCGTTTTAGCAAAGTCATACATGGCTAAGGGCCAATTGGTACCCGACTCTGTCACAATCTCCATGCTTGAAGATGCCGTAAATAAAAACCCTGAAGCAAAAGGTTTTATTTTCGACGGATTCCCGCGTACTAATGCACAAGCAGCTTCACTAGATACGTTTTTAAATAGTCAAGAAACGGGCATTACGAGTATGATTGCTTTAGAAGTTCCCGAAGCAGAGCTCCGTGTGCGACTTGCGGAGCGTGCAAAAACTTCTGGCCGTCCGGATGATGCAGATCCTGCAGTAATTCAGAAACGAATCGATGTATATAACAACGAAACGGCACCTGTGAAAGCGTTCTACGAAGCGCAAGGAAAATACAAAGGCATAAACGGTGTAGGCTCCATCGAGGAAATTACGGAACGCCTTGTGGCTATTATTGACGCACTTTAGACCATTGGTCGACACTTCACAATACAATCGTATTTTTGCAAAGCAGTTTCCCAGTTAAGGGAGGCTGCTTTTTTCACATTATGGCTGGAAGCAACTTCATAGATTACGTAAAGATTTACTGTAAAAGCGGTCGTGGTGGTCGTGGATCCACACACCTACTCAGAAACCGTATGACCTCAAAAGGAGGGCCAGACGGTGGTGATGGCGGTAGAGGCGGACACGTAATTGTGCGGGGTAACGCTCAAATGTGGACCTTATTACCACTTAAGTATCAGAAACACATCAAAGCTGCTTCAGGCGAGAACGGCAGTGGTCAAGAGCGTACTGGCGCCAATGGCGATGACCGTTATATTGAAGTACCCTTAGGCACTATCGCGAAGGATGAAGAAACCGGCGAAGTACTCTTTGAAATCACTGACCATGGGCAAGAACATATACTTGTAAAAGGAGGTCGTGGTGGCTTAGGTAATGTTCACTTTAAGAGCTCAACCTTTCAGACACCACGTTTTGCTCAACCAGGAGAGGATCCAGTAGAAGGGTGGTTTATTTTAGAATTAAAGGTCCTGGCTGATGTTGGACTCGTAGGATTCCCTAATGCAGGCAAGAGTACGCTGTTAAGTGTAGTCAGTGCTGCAAAACCAGAAATTGCGAACTATCCTTTTACGACACTAGTGCCAAATTTAGGAATGGTGATGTATCGCGATACGCGTTCATTTGTAATGGCGGATATACCTGGTATTATTGAAGGTGCGGCTGAAGGAAAAGGATTAGGCTACAGGTTTTTGCGTCACATTGAGCGCAATGCTTTGTTGCTCTTTATGGTTCCCGCGGACGCAGACGACTATGCAAAGGAGTATGAGATTCTATTGAATGAATTAGTAAAGTATAATCCAGAATTAGCAGATAAGGAACGCATATTGGCCATAACGAAGAGTGATATGATCGATGAAGATCTTCAGAACGAAATCGCAGCTCAATTACCTTCAACTATCCCACATCTTTTTATTTCTTCCGTTGCAGGCAAGAACATCATGCAGCTGAAGGATTTAATCTGGGATAAATTAAACGCTCCTGCATAATGTTCGAGCAGTTAAATAGCCTAGATACGAGTGCATTGCTTGCATTAAATGGGCTGTTTCCTGCCAGTACAGATACATTTTGGATTGTAGTTACGAAAACCGTCAGTTGGCTACCTTTATATGCGGTGCTCATTCATAGGCTCTTCAGTTCAAGCAACTCGGTGTTGTTCATTAAGCGGCTCGCACTGGTGGCATTAGGTGTGTTGCTTTTTGATCAGGGCGCTGAGCTATTCAAATATACACTGGAACGCCCTCGGCCTTGTCATGAAGTAGAAGGCTTGAGAGTTTTAGCGCATTGCAGTCCATTTGGATTTTTTAGTGCACATGCGGCAAACAGTTTTGGACTTGCTTTTCTTTTTCGAAAATGGTTGCATTCAAGCTGGTTCCCAATCCTATTTGTTGTGGCAATCCTTCAAAGTTTTTCACGTATTCATTTAGGCGTACACTATCCATCAGATTTGCTTGCCGGCGCAATATGGGGATTTCTCATTAGCTTCGTCCTACATAAAATCGAATCGACATGGAGTTAAACACAATGGCCTATCTGGCAGTGTTTGTAGGAGGAGGTGGTGGTTCCGTTCTGCGATTTGCGATGTCAAAGACTATCGTGGCAAACGAATGGCTTCAAGGCCATTGGGCTACTTTGCTCATTAATATTTTGGCAAGCATTGTATTAGTCATCATTGTTGATGCCTATGACGATAAATCTAAACTTATGTATCTATTGCTCTTAGGTACTGGATTTTGTGGCGGATGGTCCACCTTTAGTACTTTTTCTATGGAGACTATAAACCTTATTAGTGCTGGAAGAACGCTAGAGGCAGCTCTTTATGTAGGTCTTTCCATACTTCTCGGTTTAGGAGCTGCTTTTGCAACCCTACTATGGCTCAGCCGAGAACACACATCGTAACGACTAGCGAAGCAAACTGAGGTGGCCTCGTTTTTCGATCAATTTATCATTTTGTCCTTTGGCAAAAACCGTCCAGGTGTACACTCCCTGAATAGCCTCTTTCCCATTGGGATGCATACCGTCCCAACCTGACGATGGATCGGTAGTTTCGAATAATACTTCTCCCCAACGATTAAATATTTTGAAACTAAATTCTTTAATTCCAACAGCGGTTGCAAAAAAGATTTCATTCTTGCCATCTCCGTCCGGTGTGAAGGCATTCGGGACAAAAATGAGAGTCTCCGGATTGATTCGAATGGTTGCCTTGGAAGTATCAGGACAATCAAACGTATTTATAACGACGTGTTCCACCTCAAACCAACCGGTATCAGAGTAGGAATGACTGAATTGGGCTTGATTGTAATAAATACTACCGTCGCCCATACTCGTGATGATATCGTCTGAAGGATCAGCAGCTAAGTCCGTAATTTCAATATTCGAGGTGTAGATGGTAGCGTTTGTAGGGTCTGCTACGAAAGCGCTGGTCGGCGATGGATAGACCGTAATGAAATCGTCATAAGAAACAGTGATAGTGTCCGTGCATCCTTCAATGAACCAAATAGTAAGATTTAAGTCATAGGTTCCAGGATTGGCATAAGTATATACTGCATTGCTATCATTGCTCAATACGCCATCCCCAAAATCCCAATTGTAAATGACTTGTCCATCTGTTATCGTACTGTCCCAGAACGCAACGGTAAATGGCGCACATCCTATTTGGTTTTCAACGCTAACATTGGTTTCGGGCCTTCTATAGATACGAACTGTATCAAGAAACGTGTCCTCACAGCCGTTTTCTTCAATGGTAAGACTCACATAGTGATCTCCCCAAGTACCAAAGACGATGGGTGGCGGATTCCAGCCCGTAAATGTTGGAATGCTTGCATCTGTCCCGAAGTCCCAACTTGCTATAGCATTACCACCGTTTGAACTCTGGTTTTGAAAGGTGATAAGGTTTTCATCAAAGCAAACGGGACCGGTGAACGAATAGGCGGGGTTTACAGGATTGTAAAGTTCATAGGTGACTTCTGCTGTATCCGTACAAGCGTAACCCGGATTTATGATCAATTGTATGGTATAGGTACCCGTATCGCCGAAGGTGTACGTTGGATTCTGTCCTGTTGCTGAAGCACCCGGATTGTTTGGATCGTTGAATAACCAGAGGTAGTTCGTCCCATTATAGGAACTGTCTAAAAAAGTAACCGTGGTTCCATTGCAGATGGTGTTGGGCTGAAACTCTTGCGGTGTAGGATTCGAAGAAACATTGCTTTGGCAAACCATCACATTGAACTGATAATCTCTTCTTAATGTTGAAAGAAGGACACCGCTTGAGTCATATTCCTCTGCGCATACAGCAAATACGTACTGTCCAACTCCGATAGGCGTTCCAGATAATATTCCTGTGCTGCTGTTAATTCCGACAGTGGGAGTGGTAGGAAGCGGATATCCCGTTGAATACGGGAATAAAAAAGGAACCGGCGTATATGGTGGCGAGCTGGGTGGGTTTGGTGCTGGGTTATTCTGAGAACCACCATGAAGCGGTTGACACAAAGAGTAAAACACACTATCACCGTCCAATTCTTGTACCGAGAAGTCAATGTTCAAGCTGTCGTCCTTACACATTACAATAGGAGGGTCAGAAATGAAGGCACAACTGCTATTACAGACAGAGTCTTGAGGGGGTATTTTTATATAGTAGGAGCTCCCCCATGTACCTGAATTCGCAACGTTCGAAATGGTGTTGTTTCTGCAGCAACGCTGGTAAGTAATAGTATACCCGTGGGTCGCTGGCTGTAAAGTTACGTTTGTTGTATAGGTCGCTTTTTCGGTACAAACATTCGGTGGTGTTTTAAGACAAGGGTTGTTTACGACTGCGGGAATTCCAATTATAGGCCCCCGCCCTACCATGACGGTTTGAACCACCGTATTTTGATTGGGCCCACCATAAATAGTTATTGGTGCTTGCATATCGAAAGGCGCGCCGCTCGAATTGCAGTCTCGATAAATCGTCAGTCGTATTTGGTACGTGTTGCCATTTGTTCCCGTTCCTACACATTTATAGGAGATTTCGCCACCCACTAAATGCGCAGCCTTGGATGAGAAGGAGAGCAGAAGTAGGGTGATAAACAGAACGAATTTACGCATGGCTTAAAGCTACCAATAATTATGCCCTACAGAACAATCAGAGTAATGCTAAAGTTCTCAATGGCAGAGCGTGCTCGAAACCATTTTCTTTTAACCACTGCTGATTTTCAGAAAAACGGGTTACTAAAACGAAATCACCGCCCCAACCACCTAAACTCTTAACAGCTCCGTCATAGCCCTTAAAGAGGTGTTCGCTAACGGGCAGAAGTCCCAGGTGGCCTCCTATAAGTTGTTCGTGCTCGTGCATTACAGATTCTATACTTTCCAGTGTTAATGCGCCAACAAAGGCTGAGGTGAGCTCGTTGATTTTTTGAATTTGCCGCGGGTTAAAGGGCTGTTTTTCCACGAGTGCCAAGCTTTCAGAAGTTAGCTGCTTTTTACCACTAAAAACAAAGGCGAGATCATTTGCGAAATCTGGTACCCAATTCACGGGTGTGGTTTCGGCTGAACCTTTTTCGATATGATAGAGAATGGGGCCTGCTGCAGATGCACAAGCCAGGTCGTATCCACTTCCACCGTGCGCTTCATGAAAAATATCGAGGACATTTAGGTTCGCGAATTGGGCAAGTAAGCTGGTAAATGTGCTGGAGGACCCAAGTCCCCAGCTGCGGTCAAATTCTAAATGGGTTTCAAAATGAAGCCCACTCGTTAACTTATCGCTATGCGCTGCTACAATATGAAGCTGCTTAACCAGATGCTGGGCTTCTTTTCGCTGGTTTGTTTTTAATATTTCGAGTTCAGAATTAAGGACCACATCCAGCCAGCATTGGCCTCCAACGGTATATGCTTGCCAGTGAATGTTTGGCGAGTCAAAAGATTGAACATTCATCTTCTGACCTAAAGTTGTGGGTACTGCTAAACCAGTTGCCCCTTGAGTAATGGCATATTCTCCTGTGAGTAAAAGCTTGCCGTTGGCATAAAATTCCTTCACTGTTTATTGGCCGACTTTGGGAACGGGAACCCCGCGTAGTTCACAGAAATAATTCACTACTTCTCTATGATGAGGAACTTTGTCTTTAAAGTAATTTGCGATATGGATTTTTTCCTCTGGTGTAGCTTCAAGCTGTGTTAAAATATTCATTAAGTGCATTTTCATATGACCTTTTTGAATACCTGTAGTTACTAAGGCACGTAATGCTGCAAAATTCTGTGCAAGGCCACTTACAGCAACTATTCCCATTAATTCTTCGGCATCTGGATTTCCGAGCATTTCGAGACTTTTGACCACTAGCGGGTGCAGTTTTGTCAAACCTCCTACAACGCCTAGCGATAATGGGATTTCTATCCAAAAAGTAAAAACACCATCCTCTACATTACAGCCGGTAAGGCTCTTGTAGCTGCCTGAACGCGAAGCATGGGTATGGCATGCGGCTTCCACTGCACGGAAGTCATTTCCCGTAGCAATAATCACCCCGTCAATTCCGTTCATGATTCCTTTGTTGTGGGTAGTCGCTCTGTAAGGTTCAGCGTTCGCGATAGCGATTGCTCGCTGGAATTTTCGAGCGAATTCCGTTGCACTTACTCCTTCGCTAGCCAATTCTTCTATTGGGCAGCTTACACTTGCACGAACGATACAACGCGGGGTGTAGTTGCTGAGAATACGCATTACTACCTCGAGTTCGTCGGCATCTAGACGTTCATGATTATCTGCAAAATTTTCAAGGCACTTCGCCATCTCCTCTAGATTAGAGTTGATGAAATTTGCCCCCATGGAATCGCAAGTCTCGAAAGTAACTTCTAGTTGGTAATAATCTTCAAGTCGATCGGTGGCGTCAATCAGTTTGATTGATGTAATACCGCCACCACGTGCTTCCATATTTGCGGTAAGTTCCGCTGTTGCTTGTCGCAATTCTTGTTCAAGCGAACTAAAATCGTCTTTTAATGCAATGGCATCGCCCGTATACATAAAATGTACATGACCAATTTTCTCCGTACCTAACACTTCAGTTTTGAAACCGCCTCTGGCCATCCAAAACGCGGCACTTTTAGCCGCCGCCGCAACTACGGAACTTTCTTCAATGGCCATAGGAATGGTATAGAGTTTGCCATTGATTTTGAAATTTGGCGCGACACCATAAGGCATGTAATAGTTGCTCATGGTGTTTTCAATGAATTCGTCGTGACGCTTTTGAAGTGCCTCGTCTTCATGCCAATAAGCGGTTAAGACGGATCGTGCAGCATCCGCATCTTCAAAATTATTATTGACGAGCCATTCAAGTTTGGCGGCTTTGCTCAGTTTTGAGAATCCTTTGATGGGATCTTTCATGGTGGTGTAGTTATGATGTCAAAGATAACCTTACTGCACGTAAGAATGTTCAAAGTGAGTAGGTTAGTTCCCCATAGGTACTTCAATCAATAGAATTCTGGATTCCTCGGAAATGGCTTTAAGTGAAATACTATTCGCATCCCAAATTCCAAGTGCATCACGCTGTTCCAATCTGTGCTCGCCCAATTCAAACCCACCTTCGAGAACAAAAGCATAGAGACCATTTTTTTCTGATTTCCATTGGTAATGTGCTGCTTCTGAAACATCAAATCGGCCCATGTGGAACCACGCATTTTGGTGTATCCATACCCCATCATCCTCACTGGAAGGGCTAAGTACCTGATGCAAAACATTCTTCCGATCCAAATCAGGAAGCTGCTGCTGGTCGTAACGTGGCGTAACATCGCGTTCATTTGGAATGACCCAAATTTGGAGAAACTTTACTTCCTTATCCTTATTGGGATTGAATTCACTGTGCGTAACACCAGACCCGGCACTCATTACTTGGATTTCACCCTCTTTGATGGTCTTCTCATTTCCCATGGAGTCACGGTGTCTTAAATCACCATCAAGGGGAATAGAGATGATCTCCATATTGTCGTGCGGGTGTGTCCCAAAACCCATTCCAGGGGCTACGGTATCGTCGTTAAGTACGCGCAACAATCCGAAGTTCATTTTTTGTGCATTGAAGTAGTTGGCAAAGCTAAAGCTGTGGTGGCTGTTCAGCCAGCCGTGATTTGCATGGCCTCGTGTATGGTGAGGATGAAAGATGGTTTTCATAGTCTCTTAAATAGATGTTATAACAACCATATAAGCTGAGAATTATTCATATTCACGGTTCATCAGTGTAGTTACAAAGCGTTTTTTTGAATTTCTAATTCGATCGCCTTTTGAAGATTAGCCAGTTCACGAGAATATTCCGTCAACGCTTTTAGGCGACGCTCAATCTCATCAGAATTGATGCGATTGCTTTCTTCTGAAACTCTGTTGATGTGTTCCATGACGTTCTTTACTTCAAAACGCATGCGATTCACCAGCCTGAATTCATCTTTCTTTAAAGGGTGCATAGTTGTAACATCATTACCTTCCAAAATTCCGAAGTTTACGCCCACTCCTCATCCATAGTCAATGAATTTTGTTAACAACGACGATTGCTGGAGTTCTCTTTAAGCGGATGCCAAAGCAAAGTTTATTACCTTTTGCCCTTGAATGCTGGGGTACGGTCGTATGGCTTTGCGCATCATTCAGTAAATCAATACACCTAAAAATTCAATATGAAAAAAATCATGATTACCCTGCTCATGGCAGCCTCCGTTGCGTCCTCTGCGCAAGCCTTCCCATTCAATTTTGAATCTTCAACCGCCGGTATGGTAGGTTATGATGGGGCATCCTTTACGATAGTGTCAAATCCAAGTTCGGTAGGTAATTCTAGCGCGAATGTTGCTAAGATTGTAAAAGTGAATGCAGCCGACTTGTGGGCAGGAGGTAAGATTACATCGGTGTCTTCACTGAACTTTACAAGTGCTTCATCGAGCGTGTTGTCCATGAAAGTGTACACGACTCAACCAGTAGGTAGCGTAATCAAGATAAAATTAGAAAGTCCTTATACCAGCGAGGTGGACGCAGTTACCACGGTCTCTGGCGCATGGGAAACGCTCACGTTTGACTTTGGAATACCGGCACCCACAGGTAGTGTTGATTTAGTCATTATGCCCCAGCCGTTCACGCCAGGTGGTGGGAATACCTTTTACATAGACGACATTGAGCAAGTCGCGGGAGTTATTGCTACACCTAGAGTGGGGTTGCCCGTTACTTTTGAATCAGGCACCACCGCGCGTCATTTCTTTGACTTTGAGAGCGCTATAATGACAAGTTTACCTAATCCAGACGTTGATGCAGATAATGGTAGTGCGAACGTTGGAAAGATTGTACGTTATCTAGGTGCACCTTACGGGGGGAGTAAAATCACCTTTGCGAATAATCTCGATTTCGTTAATCATCCGGTTATTACAATGAAAGTTTGGACGTCTGCACCTATTGGTACAAATGTAACTTTGAAAGCGGAGAAACCTTTTTGGGGTGAAGAGCGTAGTGTTCAAACCACTAAAACCGAAGAATGGGAAACGCTGTCCTTCGATTTTACAAATGCACCGACCGATATGCCTACGTTGGCTTTGTTGTTCGACTTTATTGCGGGCAGCACCAATATCGGTGATGGGTCGTCAACTTCTACTTTCTATTTTGATGATATAAAGTATGCGAATGTGGCCATAGGGATTGAAGATGAGTCAAAAAATAGGATATCCATTTATCCCAACCCAACAGCAGATCAATGGGTCGTACGTAACCCTTCAGTAGATTCATATACGGTACGACTTTATGATTTGAAAGGTCAGCAGTTGTACGATGCATTTAGTGCCGGCCAGACCCATACAATAGATGCTTCTCAGTATCCAGCAGGAGTTTATTTAGCTAAGATTCAATCGAGTATTAATGAGCAAACAGTGCGTTTGATCAAATACTAGGATTTAAATAAGAGAGAGAGTTCAAAAGTGGTTACCACTTTGGTGCAAAAAGGCCGGGATAGTTTGCTATTCTGGCCTTTTTACGTGAAGTATTTATCTTACGCTACGATTCCTATAAAACCTAGTGTTTTCGGGTGATTAGGCACAAAAAAAGCCCTTCAGTCACACTGAAGGGCTTTAAGGCTGGTGGTGATGGACGGAATCGAACCGCCGACACATGGATTTTCAATCCATTGCTCTACCAACTGAGCTACATCACCTGCCGGGCGGCAAATATACACCTACTATTGAAATGTGAAAGCACATTCATTGAAAAATTAGAATCTCCCTCTGAATTGTTCAGAGAAGAAGGATTTAACGACCTTTGTAGCCATGTTAATCACCGTAGATATTGGTAACACCCGTATAAAAATGGGATTGTTTGACGGAAGACGACTTGTTAAACACGAGACTTTCGATACGCAATCTGTGGAGAAAGCCCTTTATGTTTACAGCGATTGGACCAATTCCAGTACACGGTCTATAGGTATTGCAAGCGGTGCAATAGACGCGAATTGGCCTAAGTCTATTAAGTGGCTAACGATTGACTCGCCATGGCCTCTAAAGATTGTGTACAAAACACCGGAGTCTTTAGGTTTAGATCGATTACTTTTTGCTTCGGCTTACTGGTTAGAGCACCGTCAGGACGTTATTACGGTAGTGGCGGGAAGCTGCATTACTTATAATATTGTTAAAAATGATGCTTTTGTTGGTGGTGCAATTTCTCCGGGATGGGTCATGCGTTACAAGGCAATGAATGCATTTACAGAGGCGCTACCAAGCCTTGTTAAAAGCAGTGAAACTCACGTGATAGGGGCTTCAACGGAAGAAAGTATGTGGGCAGGCGTTGATACTGCTTTACCGTTAGAAATTAGCGCGATGATTCATGCGATCCAAAAGGAAACAGGCATAAAACACGTAATCATTTGCGGTGGAGATGCAAAGGCCTTGTCAAACCACCTAAAAAGCTACATATTTGCACCCTCGAATTACGAACTATATGCCTTACAGCGCATTGATGAATATTTTAAAAGTCAATCCTTTAAATAAATCCGCTTCCGCTTTCTTGTTAGCGTCGATATTGCTGTTGTTTGGTGCTAGAGCTACCGCTCAGACCAACTCAGTGAGTCCACTAAGTATTAATGGCTTGGGGGAGACCACGTTTGGAATTACTCCTTCCTTTCTCGGTATGGGTGGCACTGGAATTGGCTATGTAGATCGTTACACGATAAATGTTCTTAATCCTGCCGGTTATGCAAATCTAGAGTACTCTACGCTTGAAATGAGTGGAGCGCACCGCACCTTTCGTCATCAAGTCATTAGCGAGTCTATAGATCAAGACAACCACAATACCTACTTCGATTACTTCGGATTAGGTTTTAAATTCAACGATTGGATCGGTGGAGCATTCTCACTAAGCCCCTATGCGGCAAAAGGATATAATATAAGTGTCGCGGATTCTTCCGACGATTTCGGTATTTATGAATACCGTTCTATCGGTTCTGGTGGATACGACCAATTCACCTTAGGGCTCGCTTTACAACCGCTTCCGTGGTTTAGCATCGGAGGTAATGCACGTTATGTTTTTGGCGAAATGGAAACGAGTAACAAAACTATTATCGCAAATAGTCAATTTCTCTCCGTGAGCAAAACGAACAAAACAGGAATTAGCGACCTAACTTTCGATATAGGAACACAATTGCAAGGAGATGTTGATCGATTCCATTTTGTAGCTGGAGCGGTCTACGGTTTTGGAGGTTCTATGAATTCGCGTCAAATTTCCACGCAATATTCATTCATCAACAGCGGAATTGTTGAAACCCCAGTCGACACGCTTTTTTACAACCTCTCAGAAGAGGGCAGCATAATTCTCCCTACCTCCTCCGGATTTGGGTTTGGTGTGAGTAGAACTGTAGAAAATGTACCGGTCAATGCTTGGGATCTAGTCGTAGACTATAGAAGAGTGAATTGGCAAGACTACAGAGATTTCACACCATTAGGGGGTGCGCCAGTTCAATCGGCTATTGCAGCCAGTGAAAGAGGAAGTGTAGGCCTTGTAATGGTGCCTTCCTATGTCATTCCACAACTTAGACGCAGCTCAAATTACCTTGCCATATCAAGATACCGCTTCGGTTTTTCAAGAGAAAAAGGTCAATACTATTGGCAGGAGCCAACTACTGGTCCAACTTACGTTACCCAAGAAGTCAACTTAGGTTTAACGCTTCCTATTATTTACAGAAGTTTAGCTCCTGGTGAACAAAAGGCAAGCTTTTTGAATATTAGTATAGGAAGAGGTACTCGTTGGAGTGGTGTAGAATCCGATTTAAAGGAAGATTATTGGAATTTAAACTTCGGTATAACACTCAACGATAAATGGTTCCAGAAATTTAGATATAGATAAAAACGTGATGATTATGAAACGAATCCTTTTTGTATTCGGTATTTTATTGATGAGCTATTCTGCTCAAGCACAGGAGTCGAAATGGGGTAATTCTATTGCCGATTCTGTGTCTTGTTTTCAGAACTATAACATCATGGGTTCTTACTACCAGAGTAAGGACTACGCAGAAGCATATGATGCTTGGAAAGCACTTTATGAAACGTGTCCATCTGCTAATATTCGTATTTACACGTACGGTGACAACATTATAGAAGCGAAGATTAAAGAAGCCAGCGACGATGCAACGAAAAATGCATTGATTCAAGAACTTTTGAGTTTGTATGACGCATTTGCGGTTCACTTCCCTAAGGAAAAAGCGAATGCTATTTCATCAAAAGCATATCATTTCTACAACTACTACAGAAAGAATTCTGATAGTGTTTCAAAGGCTGTGGTGATGTTTGAAGAGGCAAAGTCCCTTTTGGGTGATACCATGTCCGTTGCACACACCGACAGATACTTTCAAGCAAATGTGAAAGAATTCAACAAGACTAAAGATGTAGATCGTTTGTTTGAGGTGTACAATTCAGTCTTAGTTGCACTTGAGTTCAACTTCAATACGTTTAACGTTGAAAATTACAATATTGAATTGAAGGCAGATTCTGTACTCGATTTCATTGCATATGCGGACAGTATCCGTCCGGCGACTGAAGCGGCAAAAGCAAAGTTTGATGCAACGCTAGCCGTTTATGATTCAACAAATGCTTACAATAACTCCTCAAAGAAGCGCTTGAAGAAGGCGGCGAAACTTCCGCCGTTAGTGAAGCCAGAGTTAGATGCAACAACCCAAGAATTGGTGAGTGTTCTTGAAAAAGCAGATGAGCTAAAGACGAAGTATGAATTAGATGAGCAAGGTTTAACTTCTGTGGACAAGCGTAAGATGTCGAATAACGAAATTCGTTTGAGAAACATCACGAAGGTGCAACGAAACATAGAGAAAATCTTGAGTCCACTTTTGACGTGTAACAAACTTACACTCATCTATAACGAAGAGGCTTTCGAACAAAATAAGGATAATGTAGAGTGGTTGAAACGTGCGGGTAACCTATTGCAGAAAGAACGCTTGGGCGACGACGGTGAATTGACCTCTTGTACGGATAACCCTGTATTTATTTCAATCGCAGAAACATTATATGAAATTGAGCCTAGTGCACAAGCGGCATTGAACATGGCGAAATTAGGTGTAAATAAAAGCGATTGGGCCATGGCAAAGAAGTACTATACTGAAGCCATTGAGCAAGAAGAAGATCTACGTCGTAAAGCAAATACTTACATGGGGTTAGCCTATGTTAATCAGAAAATGGGTGCACTTTCTTCTGCAAAGAGTAACTGCCTGAAAGCAGGTCAACTCCGTAAAAATTGGGGAAATCCATATTTATACCTTGCAACTATTTATGCAGATGCAGCAGGTTCTTGTGGATCGAATGCAGTTGAGAAAAACGCAGTGTATTGGGCGGCAATTAATAAATTGAGCTATGCGAGAAGTATTGACCCAAGCATTGCCGATAAGGCGGCTAAATTAATTTCGGCCTATAGTCAACAGATTCCTGACAAAGGAATTTCGTTCCAATTAGGTTACAAAGAAGGCGATAAGATTACTATTGGCTGTTGGATTAACGAGGCGGTAAGCGTTAAATTCTACTAAGCCGTTTACAACGACTTTGATATTTCCCCTAGACGAATGTCTAGGGGATTTTTTTTGCGCATTTTTACCGACCTTCGCTAGCATGAATTCTCTTTTGAAACAACTCACATCACTTGTCATTTTAGTAGTGGTTTTTTTCAGTTCCTGTTCGAATGATGCAATGGATGTCGCTGAGATCAGCAAGATTCCAGTCGTATTTCCTTTGAATGAACAACATGGAGCGCACATAACGTATAGTGATAGCGGGCAAAAGGTATTAGAGATTCGCGCAGGACTGTTGCAAGACTTCGGGAATATGGAGCCTCCTTATGTTTTCTTTGGGAACGGTATAACAGTCAATTTTTATAGTGCAAATGCAAAATCAGCCACGGTATTAAAGGCAGACACAGCGCGACAGCTGAAGAAAGAGGACTTATGGGGTATTGGGGGAAATGTAGAAGTAACGAACGGAAAAGGTGAACGAATGACCACGGAATTATTGTTCTGGGATAAAAAAGAAGAGCGTTTGTATAGTGATGCGAAGGTTCAGATTTTATCTGACGGACAGCTTATACGGGGGAAAGGTTTTGAAGCCGATCAGTCGTTTAATACTTACCGCATTTATAAGGTACAAGGAGAAATAACAGTAGACGATGAATAAGGCATTGCGATTTATAGAGATTTTGTGGCTAGGTGTAGCCGCAGTTAGTTTAGTTGAAATTTATGTCAATTGGGGTACTGACTGGCAGAACACCATTAAATTCTCTCTTTTTTTAGGGGCGGGTGTTTTCATGTACTTCCTTCGCAGGCGATCTCGTCTTAAACAAACTAAGAAGTAAACATTGGAATATCTGCTACCCATCGTACTGGCCGTATTCTTTTCTGCGCTTTTCTCAGGGCTGGAAATGGCGTACCTAAGTATCAATAAGTTACATGTAGAACTTGAACGTCAAAAAGGCGGTGTCGCGAACAAGGCTCTAGGCTACTTAGTAAATCGACCTGCTGCTTTTATTGCGGCAATTCTAGTTGGGAATAATGTCGCTTTAGTACTCTATGGAAATTACATGCACCGCCTGCTTACGCCGGTCTTTGCTGGTTGGGGTGCAATGGAATACCTTATTCTATTGTTGGAGACCTCTGTTTCAACCGTAGTGATTCTAGTTTTTGCTGAATTTCTCCCCAAAACACTTTTTCGCCAAAATGCCGAAGGACTTATGCGTTGGTTGAGTTTGCCTGCGTGGTTGCTGTTTTGGGTATTGCGATTGCCGAGCGCACTAATGCTTGGTGTAAGTCAATTCTTTTTAAAATACATCTTCCGAGTAGAGGTACAAGAAGAAGCGAATGCCTTCGGTCGAATAGAGCTTGATCACTATGTTCGAGAGCGTGTCCCTCGTCTATCAGACGGTAATGAGGAGGTTGATCCGGAATTGGAAATTTTTAAAAATGCGCTAGAATTTCCAGAGACCAAAGCTCGTGAGTTTATGATTCCGAGAACTGAAATAGAAGGTGTAGAGGTGAATGAAATGCCTGATAAGGTAAGGGCATTTTTCATCGAATCAGGCTACAGCAAGCTACTCGTATATGAAGATAATATTGATAAAATAATCGGGTATGTTCATGCATTTGAGCTCTTTAAAAAGCCGGATCATCTAAAACGAGTACTTCGTCCTGTTGCATTTATACCTGAAAGTATGCGTGCGGATGAGATACTTAATTTATTTACGCGAGAGAAGCGGAACATAGCTGTTGTATTAGACGAGCATGGAGGAACCAGTGGGATGATTACGCTCGAAGACGTTATTGAAGAAATTTTCGGCGAGATTGAAGACGAACACGATACCGAAGAATTGTTAGAGCGCCAAATAAATGATAGTGAATGGTTGTTCTCAGCGCGTTTAGACATCTCTGATATTAATGAAAAATGGGGTCTTGAACTGCCCCAAAGTGAAAATTATAATACGCTCGGAGGCTATATTTTGGACCTTTATCAGAGCCTTCCAGAGAAGGGAACTGTAGTCCGAAGTGACCAATACTTATTCCTCGTACAAAAAACTAAGGCAAACAGGTTGGAAGAGGTGCTCGTAAAAGCCAATTAATTGGCGCCAATCCTTATATTCGCAGACTCATTCATTTAATTGCAAGACAATGGCAACAATACAACGCATCAGACAGCGCTCAGGACTTTTAGTAGTCGTGGTGTTTGTAGCACTCATTGCTTTCCTCTTAGGAGATTTATTCCGCTCAGGTGGATCTAAGTTTTTTGGAGACCCCAATATCATCGGAACCGTAAATGGTCGCGACATCACGCGTCTAGAACTCAGCCAGGGTATGGAAGAGTTGCGTGCGGGAAATCCAGAACAATACGCAAACACAAGCAGCATTCAGCTAGCAAACTTCGTTTGGAACAATATCGTTACCGAAGAATTGCTTTCAGCAGAATTAAGTGCAGCAGGGATGACCGTAAGTCAGCAGGAGCTATATTTCGATATTATCACCAACCCAAACATTCGTCAAAATTTCGCTGGAGCGAATGGCCAGTTTGACGAAAACATGTTCAAGAGTTACATCGCACAGGTTCGTGATAACCGTGACGCTTCTGAACAATCTGTTGAGATGTGGACGCAGTGGCTAGCTTTTGAGCGCGCCGTAGCGAATCAAGCGCAGAACTTCAAATACACGAATGCAATCGAAAAAGCGATTTTCATGCCGACCGGACTTGCGGAGGCTGAAATAAAGCGCGGCGATGCGCAGCATCCAGCTCAGTACGTTTATGTTCCTTACATCGATGTGAATGAGGATGAAATCGCAGTTACTGATGAAGATGCGAAACGTTACTACAACGCAAACAAAGAAAATTTCGACCAGGAAGAAGGCCGTAACATAGAGTTTATCAACTTCCCATTAGCACCATCTGAATCCGATCGCGAAGCAGTACGTGCCGAATTAGCGACCCTTTCATTGGAATGGATGAATCAGGAGGACGATTCGGTATTTGTCAACTTACACAGTGATGTTCGTTTTCAGTCGGAATACTACACTATCACAGAATTAGTCGGTACAGGTCTTGATACCCTTGTAGACGGACAATCAGTAGGTTTCCAGAAAGGTCCTATTGATTTAGGAGGGGCTTTTGCCGTAGTTAAACTGGTAGATAGAAAAATTGTCCCTGACAGTGTACAGGCACGTCACATACTTATTCCATTCGCTGGAGCTACAAGAGCTGATGCTTCCATTACGCGTAATCCACAAGAAGCCAGAGTATTGGCGGATAGTCTGTTCGCATATCTTGAAGAGAATCCATCTGCTTTTGAATCGGTAAGTGAGGCGTTTTCTTCAGACATCGTCGCAAAAGAAAAGGGTGGTGATCTAGGTTACTTCTCTCGCGGCTCGATGGCAAAGCCTTTCGAGAACTTCTGTTTCTTCAAGAAAAATGGTTCTATGGGTGTTGTACCAACGCAGTTTGGTTGGCACGTGATTCAAGTAACAGATCAAAAAGGATCAAATGATGTTTACAAGATTGGTCAAATCATTCGCGAGATTTTACCTTCTGAAGGAACCATTCAAGACCTATACAATCAAGCTTCAGGTTATGCTGCCGAGGCGCAAACAGCAGAAGATTACCGCGTATTGGCTTCTGATAAAGGATTCTTCTTACGTCCAGCACGTAACTTAGGTCGTTTTGAAGAAGTAGTATCAGGATTAGGTGCTGCACGTCGTGTAGTTCGTTGGGCTTGGGACGAAGAGCGTGAAGAAGGTAATATCGGATTGCTAGAGAATGATGGAAAAGGTTACGTAGTGGTAGTCTTGACAGATAAACTCAACGAAGGGACTACGTCTTTTGAATTGGTACAAGGCCAGTGTTTAGAGGCGGCTAAGAAAGATGCGAAGAAAGCATTGATTACAGAGCGTTTAGAAAATGCCTTGACTGGGGCCTCGACTATTGAAGAAGTCGCTGCCGCTGCAGGTAAAGAAGTGCGTACGCTTAGTTTCCGAATATCTCAATTCAACATCGCAGGCGTCGGTAATGAAGCCGCTGTGGTAGGAACTATCTGCGGTTTAGAGCCCGGTTCACTAAGTGGCGTGATTACAGGTGAAAATGGAGCGTTTGTTGCCATAACGTCTCCTGCAACTCCTGCGCCTGTAATAGACTACTCAAATATGGCACAGAATACGCAACGCAGTATTCGAAATTTAGTTGGTACTCAGGCTTATAAGGCTCTAGAGGAAAAGGCGAAGATTGAGGATATGCGCTACATGATGTTCTAATTCGTAGCACTAAATCATAAATTTAAGAGGCGCGAGCTGATGCATTAGCATCGGCTCGCGTTTTTTATAGAAGCCTGTTACGAAAGGCGGTTCCAGCGTTCAGCGTCGAGCTTTACAAAGATGAAGAGTAAAATGGTAAAGCCCCACAGGGACGAACCACCATAACTGAAGAAGGGCAATGGAATGCCGATCGTGGGTACAAGTCCTATGGTCATACCAATATTGATGAGCCAGTGTGTGAATAGGATGCTCGCCACGCTGTAACCGTAGACACGCGAAAAGGTGTCTTTTTGCTTATCTGCTAGCCAAATAATTCGACCGATCAAAACGGCAAACAGTGACATAAGTAATGCGGTTCCTAAGAAACCCCATTCCTCTCCAATGGTACAGAAAATATAATCTGTACTCTGCTCCGGTACAAAGTTAAGTTTTGTTTGAGTACCGTTTAGATAGCCTTTGCCCGTCCAGCCGCCAGATCCAATGGCAATAAGGCTTTGAAGCGTATTATATCCTGCACCGGTAGGGTCGTCTTCAAGTCCAAGCAGTACTTTAATACGAATTTGTTGGTGAGGAGCGAGAACACGCTCCATAACTTGACCTACTGCGAAGACGGTGGCGCTTGCAATGGAGA
Organism: Schleiferiaceae bacterium; assembly: GCA_029248145.1. GTDB lineage: Bacteria > Bacteroidota > Bacteroidia > Flavobacteriales > Schleiferiaceae > UBA10364. Next base: position 18,451 of record JAQWJX010000191.1, read on the forward strand.
ACAGGGATGCATTAGCAGCTATAGGTCCTCGCCTTTTAGGAAGAAGTAGGAAAAGTAAAAGTGAGATACTGCCCAAAACGACGAGCGCAGTTCGTAAGGGCAAGAGTAAACCAATTATGGCGAGTGCTATTAGAGCAAGTGCAGCACCTATATAGTAACCGGGCATACCTTCACGATAGAGCACAAGAAGGAGGCTTAAATAAACGAGTGTAGAGCCTAAATCAGGTTGTAAGCCTATGAGGAATCCTGGAATTAAGAATAAGGCCGCAGCGATTAACCTGTGCGACCAAAGTTTCATATTGGTTCTGGATTGACCTAAATAAAAGGCGAGCATTAAGGCTGTAGCAAACTTTGCAACTTCTGAAGGTTGAAGGCTAAAGGAGCCTAAAGCATACCAGCTCCGCGCGCCGCCTATTTTTTTACCGACGAAGAGTACGCCGATCAAAAGCAAAAGGGTTAAAATATACCAGAATGGAGCGAAATTGGTCCATAAGCGGTAATTAGACAAGAGTATGCCGAGAATAATAACGAAGCTCCCGCCGATAAAAAGTAATTGCTTTCCGTATTCCTGGGAAAGGTTAAATAAAGATGCAGCCTCTTCATTATATACCGCAGAATGAATGCTAAGCCAGCCCCAAAAAACTAGTATGGTGTAACTGACCGCCACAACAGGGTCAATCTTTAGCCGGTTTCTATTTCTGCGGTTTCTAGCCATTAAAAGTTTGCTTGATACGTACTGTCTTCTCCGTAAATGGCAACGTGTTGTTGACGGTATTCCTCATGTAAATGGCCTTCGAACATACGCGCTTCTAATGCGGGACGTGTAATGGTATCGGTAAGGTACATTTCGGTCATTAAACTGGCAATGGGTGCCGCCCAGCGTGACCCCCAATAGCCATTCTCAATGATAACTGCGAGTGCAATTTTAGGTTGATCCTTTGGTGCAAAACTCACAAAAATGCTATGATCTTGGCCGTGTGGATTTTGCGCCGTTCCCGTTTTTCCGCATTGCGTTATATGCGGTATTCGTGAACCTTTGGCTGTACCAGTTTCAAAAACTGCATACATACCGTCGATGACTACCTCAAAGTGTTTTGGTGCAATAGTCGTCTGTCTTGGAGTAATGAATGCCGAATCAATAGGGCCGTGATCCGATTCTTTAATAATGTGAGGGGTATAGTAATAGCCACGATTTGCTATGGCCGCGGTCATATTAGCCAACTGTATTGGGGTTGCGACTAATTCTCCTTGTCCGATCCCATTAGAAACGGAAGTAGCTCCTTTCCATGTTTTATAACCTAAAAATCGGTCGTAATAGCTTGCGTCAGGTATGAGGCCTTTGCGTCCAGTTGGTAAATCGTTCCCGAGAAAAGTACCTAAACCGAAGCTTTTAACGTGTTTGCTCCAGCGATCCATTCCTGTATGTGCGTCGCCGTTCTTATCAATGGTCTTTTGGTAGATCGTACAGAAGTAGTTGTTACAGCTCTCAGATATAGCTTCGTTTAACGCTAAAGTGCCCCCTTTACAATGACAAGCCACGTGCAGTTGTCCGAAATGGAATCCGTCATAACAGGTAATGGATGTTTTCGGAGTAATCACGCCCTCTTCTAGCCCTACTAGTGCTCCTATGAGTTTAAACGGAGATCCCGGTGGATATTCTGCTAAGATCCCGCGATCGAACAGCGGTTTATTGATACTATCATAGTACATGCGCGTATAATTCTTACTGCGCAATCGACCGACCAATTCGTTGGGGTCGTAGCTCGGTGAGGTCACTAAAGCCAATATCTCACCAGTTTCCGGCTCAATTGCCACAATAGATCCGCGTTTTCCTTTCATCAATGCTTCACCATACTGCTGTAGTTCGAGATCTATGCTACTGACTAGATCTTGGCCAGGAATTGGCATCTCGTCGTGTGCGCCGTCTTTCCAGTTACCCAGTCTGCGGTTTCGGTGATCCACAGTGAAATAGCGCTTTCCATGTGTTCCTTTTAAAACTGTTTCATAACTCTTATCTATCCCACTTTTTCCGACCAAATCTCCCTGAGAATAGGACGGGTTTGCACGAATAAAATCGGTATTGACTTCGCCGATAAACCCGACTACATTAGCGCCATTTCGATGCGGATAGTTTCTTAGAATCCGTTTTGAAGCGTAGAATCCAGGAAATGCTTTAAGCTCGGATTTAATCTGAGTATAGGTAGATTTAGCGAGCATTTTCATACACATGCTGCTCCGAAAATAACTGTAGTTTTTCGCCTTCTCGAGTTGCTCTCTGATTACAGAAACTTCAAGATCTAGAAGACGTCCGAGGGCCGCTGTATCCAGGTCCTTAATCAAATAGGGGCTCACCATTAAATCGTATGCTGGACTATTTCCTACGAGCAGCCGGCCGTCTCTATCGTATACATATCCTCTAGGGGCATAGAGTTTTTCCGCTGCTGTAGCATTACGCTCGGCCCTTGCGGCATAGTCGTCATTGATGACTTGCACCTGAAAAAGTCGATACAAGAAGAGTAAACCGACTAAAATTAGACCCAAGTAAAAAGCAATACTACGCGGCATATTTCTTGGAGAATAAGGCGTGAGTAATAGCGAGCAAGACTAAGGTGATCAGACTAGAGACAAAAATTCTAAACACTAGCAGAACCGGGTTATCGAAGCCATAGTTCTCTGCAGTAAAGAGGACCGTGTGATGCAGTAAAACCAGCACCGACGAAGTGGTCAAATAGGGTACTAACGCGAGATGCGAAACACCTTCGTTATCGTCAGATTTTCTATAACCAATCAATGCATTCTCTACCCAAGGTTTTGCTGTAACTAATACCAAACAAGCCAGAGTATGTGCTCCACCGCTCTGTTCGAAGGCGTCCATAATGCTGCCTACTGTAAAAGCTATAGCGTAAAGGCCTATTCTCGTGACACCGAAAGGAAGCCAAAGGAAAAACCATAAATAGAGATACGGATTGCCGTAGACCGTCAAAGGTAAATCCTGTAGAAACCCCCATTGGACAAAAAGTACTACTACCAGCCACAATATATTTTTTACAATAGTCATAGCGCAGGTACCTGTAATGAATCTAAACTCTCCACATCTTTTAATTTACTGATGTAGAGCCAGTCCATGTTTTTATAATCGGCACTTAATGCCACTTTCGCTGTCCATGTAAGGTCTTCATTGTTTTGAACTGCACTGATCACAGTACCGGTTAATGTAGATGGACCCACCGAAGTTCGGGTAAAACTATACACACTATCACCAGGCATAGGCCTGTTCTCACGTTGTATATCAATCAGTGTTGCCCAGGAAGGGTCCGTGCCGTCCCAATGTAATTCTCCCAAACCCTTTCCTGAAATGCGCGCGCCAATATTCCCTTTACTATGCAACACTGGCGTAATATGGGCGTACGCATCACTAACTTCTACAACAGATCCTATCCAGCCGTTTGCGGTCATTGCACCCATTCCTGGCCGAATACCATCTCTGCGACCGGCATGAACGATAATGTAATTGTTCCTTTTAGTATATGAATAGTCAACGACTCGTGCCGGTATAAAATCGTAGTCTGTAGAATTTGAAAAATGATTTGCAGAAGCCTTTGTTCCTCCAGAGCGAAGTCTTGCATTCTCGCGGGCCAATTCCTCATTGATTGCTTCGAGTCGCCAATACCGCTTCCAGCCAGACAAGCCATTGTGAACTGTGGCAGCTGCACCGAAACCCACATTGTTTAATCTATGTTCTGCAACAGGATTTTTAAGCGAATGGCGCAATAGCGCAATGAGCACGAAGACTATGAGCAACAAAGTGCTTCGATACTTTGCCAAGAAAAGTATCAGTTGCCGCATAGTAGTTTATTATTTAACTTTCTAATATCGTCTTGAAGTGTTCGATGTTTTTCAACACGATACCCGTTCCTCTTACAACAGCGCGCAAAGGATCTTCCGCTACATAAACCGGTAAGTCGGTTTTTGCCGAAATACGCTTGTCTAAACCGCGTAGCATTGAACCGCCGCCGGCAAGATAGATTCCGCTATTGTAGATATCTGCTGCCAATTCAGGAGGCGTATTACTCAACGCTTCCATCACAGCATCTTCAACGCGCGTAATACTTTTCTCAAGGGCACGGGCCACTTCCATATGAGTAACCTGTACTTGCTTTGGCTTACCAGAGAGAAGATCGCGTCCTTGAACGGAATAAGGTTCCGGAATTTCGTCTAATTCTTCTTGAGCCGCACCGACTGCAATTTTAATATTTTCTGCGGTACGCTCGCCGACATATAAATTGTGCTGAGCGCGCATGTACAGGGCAATATCGTTGGTGAATACATCACCTGCAACCTTAATACTCTTATCACAGACAATACCGCCCATAGCCAATACTGCAATTTCAGTTGTACCGCCACCGATGTCAATGATCATGTTACCTTTCGGTTCTAGAACATTCACGCCTATACCTACAGCGGCTGCCATGGGTTCGTGAATCAAGTAGACTTCTTTAGCATTAGCGCGTTCTGCAGAGTCCTTAACCGCTCGCTTTTCGACTTCAGTGATTCCGGAGGGAATACAAACTACCATTCTTAAACTAGGTGGGAACAAACGCTTTTTAAAGGAAGGTATGCTCTTAATGAGCTCACGAATCATGTGCTCAGATGCTTCGAAATCTGCAATGACACCATCTTTCAGCGGTCGTATCGTTTTAATGTTTTCATGCGTTTTACCGTGCATCTGTCTCGCCTCTTGCCCAACGGCAATGATTTGACCCGTACGACGGTCTTGTGCAACGATAGACGGGGAGTCAACTACCACCTTGTCTTGATATGTGATAAGCGTATTGGCTGTACCCAAGTCAATCGCTATATCTTCTGTCATGAAACTAAACCAACCCATGTGCTGAAGGTAATAAAAATTAGTGTTTGAAGTGACGAATTCCGGTGGTAACCATAGTCATTCCGTTTTCATCACAATAGGTAATACTTTCTTTGTCACGAATGGAACCCCCAGGCTGAATGACACAGGTGATTCCGGCATTTTCGGCGATCTCTACACAATCCGGGAATGGAAAAAATGCATCAGAAGCCATGGCAGCACCCTTAAGGTCAAATCCAAAGCGTCCTGCCTTTTCAACCGCTTGATTCAAAGCGTCGACACGTGAAGTTTGCCCCGTTCCGCTCGCAAGTAGTTGACCGTCTTTCGCGAGGACGATGGTATTGCTTTTTGTGTGTTTACAGACTTTAGCTGCGAAAATCATATCTGCGATTTGCTTTTCAGTTGGAACCAATTTTGTTACGGTCTCCATGTCCGCTTCAGCCTCCGTCAATGCATCTTTAGCCTGAACGAGTGTTCCATTTAAAACGGTACGGACATTAAATGCCGGTACTTCGTAATCTTTTAAAAGCAGTAACACCCGATTTTTCTTTGAGCGTAATACCTCCAAAGCGTCGTCGTCGTATGCAGGTGCAATAAGAACTTCAAAAAACAATGAATTCATTTTCTCTGCGGTTGCCTTGTCAACCGTTCTATTCGCGGCAATAACACCGCCAAAAGCGCTTACCGGATCGCCTGCTAAAGCATCATCCCAGGCTGCTGCTAGAGTGGTACGTGTAGCTAGGCCGCACGCATTATTGTGTTTAATGATTGCGATAGTAGTGTCGTCAAACTCTCTGATGAGATTGACTGTGGCATCAATATCCAAAAGGTTATTGTAGCTCAATGCTTTTCCATGAATCTGTTCGAGTGCATCTTCTAGATTACCGAAAAATGCGGCTTCTTGGTGCGGATTTTCCCCGTAACGCAAGGTTTGCTTTTTGCGGTTGCTCATTTTAAGATCCAGGCGATCACCTGAAAAATAGCGGTGAATGGCTGTGTCGTAATGGCTGCTTTCATCAAACGCTTGTATTGCATAGCGGCGACGAACCTGCAATGTTGCACCCCCTTCACTTTGTAAAACAGATAACGCATCTTCGTATTGCCCCATGTTTGAAATGATCCAGCAATCGTTGAAGTTTTTAGCAGCTGCACGGATCAACGAAATCCCCCCGATATCTATTTTCTCGATGATGTCTTGTTCCGGTGCACCCGAAGCTACCGTCGCTTCAAAAGGGTAGAGGTCAACGATCACTAGGTCGAAATAAGGAATATCGAATTCACTCATCTGCGCCTTATCACCATCGTGTGCTCTTCGTGCCAAAATTCCGCCAAAAACTTTCGGATGTAAGGTTTTTACACGACCTCCTAAGATGGAAGGGTATGAAGTCAAATCTTCAACGCGTTCAACGGCAATGCCGCGATCTTCAATAAAGGCTTGCGTTCCACCTGTAGAATAGATTGTTGTACCCATCTCTTTTAGGGCATCAACTATAGGACCTAAGCCGTCCTTGTGAAATACAGAAATTAAGGCGTTTTGGATGCGCATCAACGTGTGTGTTTTTGAAAAATAATGGAAGAAACAAAAGTAATGTTTTCATGCCGTGGGATTGTCTTTTTATTCTGCTAATTTTGAAGGAAATCCTGACCACATTGCTACTGCTATTAAGACTTATTCGAGAAAGTGTTTTGTTTGCTATTATTTCGTTGGCAGCGAATAGGTTACGTACGCTATTATCGCTGCTGGGTATTACCATTGGCATCTTTGCGATCATCCTGGTTTATTCCATAGTAGATTCCTTAGAAAAGAATATTAGAGACAGCGTAAGCCAGTTAGGCGATAACGTCGTGTACATACAGAAATGGCCGTGGGGCGGGGGCGGTGAGTACGCTTGGTGGAAGTACCTAAATCGCCCTGTTCCGCTGAAAAATGAATCGGAACTGCTACGTAAACGCAGTAAATATGCTGAAAACATCGCTTTTGGAAGTTCTTTAAATGGGACTACAGCAAAATTTGAAAGCAATAGCACAAGTGGTATCGAAGTGCTCGGCACAACATTTGAATACGCACAAATATGGGATTTTGAGCTTGCCCAGGGCCGTTACTTCACGGAATTAGAGATGAGTGCCGGTAGGCCTTATTGTATTATTGGGGCAGATATCGCTGAAGGGCTTTTTCCCTATCGTGAGAACTGTGTTGGTGAGCGCATCACCATTGAAGGCCAAAAACTAACGGTAATCGGGGTATTTGAAAAAGTCGGCCAGAGCCTAGTAGGTCAAAGCTATGATCGCCAAGCGCTTGTGCCTTTTACCTTTGTACGCACTGTGGTCAATACGGATCGGAACGATCAAAACCTGATTATGGTAAGCGCGAAGCAAGGTGTGCCTTTAGATCAATTAAAAGATGAGCTCACTGGAATCATGCGCTCTTTGCGTCGACTGCGTCCTGGAGCGGATGATGACTTTGCACTGAACGATCCGTCGCTCATTAAAAATCAGTTAGATTCTCTTTTTGGGGTGTTGGGTATAGTCGGCACAGTCATCGGAGGATTTTCCATATTGGTCGGCGGTTTTGGTATTGCCAACATCATGTTTGTCAGTGTGCGAGAGCGTACAAACGAAATCGGTATTCAAAAAGCGCTAGGAGCGAAGAACTTTATGGTTCTTTTTCAATTCCTAACCGAGAGCGTTGTGCTTTGTTTGATTGGCGGAATTATGGGCTTAATACTGGTTGCCTTAGGCGCCTATGCCGCGACAAAAGCCTTTGATTTTGAAATTGCTTTAAGCTTATCCAACGTTATTGTTGGTATTGGTTTAAGTGCATTGATTGGCTTGATTTCAGGCTTTGTTCCAGCATGGATGGCGGCCCGCTTGAATCCGGTAGATGCTATTCGAATGAACGCTTAGGTTACAATCGGTCGGCAATAAAATGTGCGACCCATTCTAACAGTTCATGGTCTTCAGCTGTAAACGGATCGAGTTCATGAGAGTCGATATCGATCTGTCCTACCAATTTTTTTTGAGCGTAAATAGGAACGACAATCTCACTTTTTGTAGCCAAACTGCAGGCTAGGTAATTATCTTGAGCGTGTACATCTGGGACTTCAAAGGTTGCTCCTGAGAGCGCTACTTGACCGCAGATTCCTCGTCCGTAGGGAATGCTTGTGTGGTCTGTTGCGGCTCCGACATACGCCCCTAATTCTAATTGACTTGTGCTATTATTCATCCAATAGAGACCGGTCCAGTTGTAGTAGGATATCTGTTGGGCCAGTATGAGTACAGTTGACTTCTGAAGAGCTTCACCACGCAGATTCGCTACTTTATGGAGTTTAGCTTTTATTTTTTCCAATTCAATAGATGTCATAACAGCAATATTGTTGATAGAATAGCCGGATAATTGAGTAAACGTAGCACGGTTATTGCCTTTCAAGTGCGAAATTAGCAACAAATTGCGTCTAACTGTTGTTAGTGTGGATATTAATTGAAAAACCTAAACATGAGAAAACTATTATTTTCATTTGTATTCTTAGGATTCGTCACGTCTGGTTATGCCCAGTCCACTTCGAATGAATCTATAAGCTTACAAGCCTGCCAAGCAGATACGATCGTATTCAGCTTTGATATCACTTCGCCTTATAACATAGGAAACACTTTTTCAGTAGAAATGAGTGATGCCAGTGGAAACTTTACTGGAAATTTTGTCAGTACCAGCGCATTGTTGGCCTACGGAGTTAGCGTTGGAAATGAAATAGAAGTTTTGATCCCTGATAACTCAAGCCAAGGACTATATAAGTTTAGAATGATTAGTTCTAATCCGGTTTTGGTGAGCGATACTATCTCAAACGTAATAATTGGTGCTAATCCCCAAACAGGTTTTTCAGCGTTCAACTGGTTTGATAAGGCTGGTGAGCTAACCTTTTGTGAAGGCGATAC
>JAQWJX010000011.1:0-5165 GCA_029248145.1 Schleiferiaceae bacterium
AACGCTAAAGAAGGCAACGCATTGACCGCGAAGGATATGCTTTCATTTGAAGAAGTGAACAAGCATATCTGGTCGATTGGAGCTGAAGTTTTTATTCCTGCAGCGGCTTCGCGACTCGTCAATAGAATGCAATTGGCTCAATTGCTCGACAACGGACTAGAAGTCATTTCCTCTGGAGCAAATGTTCCGTTTGCAGATCAAGAGATATTTTATGGCCCTATCGCAGAACTCGCTGACTCCAAATGTGCTGTGATTCCAGACTTTATTTCCAATTGTGGAATGGCACGCGTTTTTGGCTACTTAATGCAAGAACATGCCGTGGTTGAAGATGAAGCGATTTTTGAAGATGTTTCCAACACCATACATAATGCACTTCGCAACGTTTACGCTATTGATAATCAACCAAACCTTATTACATTTAAGGCATACAACAACGCTCTGAAACTGCTGATATAATGATCTACACCTTAATGCTGGTCGTATTTGTTCTAGGATACGCTGCTATTGCCTTTGAACACCAGTTAAAAATTGACAAAGCTGCCGCTGCCTTAGTTACGGGTGTAGTAACATGGACCCTATACGTACTCACTAGCCACCACGTGCATGAGGTCGAAAGTGAACTGTTGCACCACCTCAGTGAGATCTCTTCAATTCTTTTCTTCTTGATTGGAGCCATGACTATCGTCGAATTGGTTGATGCACACGAAGGATTTTCTGTAATTACAGATAAAATTAAAACCACGAATAAGGTGAAGCTTATGTGGATCATTGGTATCCTGAGTTTCTTCTTTTCCGCTGCATTAGACAATCTTACTACATCCATTGTAATGGTGAGTTTACTGCGAAAACTCATCGCAGATCAAAAAGACAGATGGTTCTTTGCGGGTATGGTTGTAGTTGCCGCAAATGCGGGGGGAGCTTGGTCCCCGATAGGTGATGTTACGACAACGATGCTTTGGATCAAGGGACAGATTACCGCTGGCGCCGTAGTTACCGATTTAATTATCCCTTCACTCTTTACGCTTTTAGCGCCTTTAGCAATACTCACTTTCCGATTAAAAGGGAATGTAAAGCGTCCTCTAAAAGCAGAAACTTCAGAGCACTATACTGACCCAACGACACCTTTTGAACGCAATTTCGTATTCTTCGCAGGTGTTGCAGGACTTATTTTCGTTCCTATATTTAAAACCGTGACACACTTGCCGCCTTTCATGGGAATGATGCTTTCATTAGGTGTACTTTGGATCATCACAGACCGTATGCACCGCAGAAAGCCCGCAGATGTAAAACATCATTTGAGCCCCTTAGGTGTTTTGCAGAAAATCGACACTCCTTCAGTATTGTTTTTCTTGGGAATCCTCCTTGCCGTGGCATCGCTTCAAAGCATGGGCCAATTAGGCGATCTCGCCCTAGCCCTTGACAACAGCATAGGTACAGATACCGAAGGAGGTGTATTCATTGTGAGCATTATCATTGGTCTTTTATCTTCTATCGTGGATAACGTACCGCTCGTAGCCGCTGCAATGGGAATGTATGAGGTTACTGCTGATGGTCTATTTATGCAAGACGGTGTCTTTTGGCAATTCCTAGCCTACTGCGCAGGAACCGGTGGTTCAGCCTTGATTATAGGTTCTGCGGCTGGTGTTGCAGTTATGGGATTAGAAAAAATACCCTTTGGCTGGTATTTGAAGAATATTTCACTGCTTGCGCTCGTTGGATACTTTGCAGGGGCGGCTGTTTACATCCTAGAACGCACATTGTTCTAGTAGGTATTCATCTTGTTGATATTTCAAAAGCCCCCGCGTTGCGGGGGCTTTCTTTTTATGGATTTTTGAGTAAATCAGTCAAAACAAATGAGCACACTATTTCTACAAATTCAAACCGGTGCAGAGGCCGTCATAGCTGAAGAACCTACGGAAAAAACCATGTCAATTTTGGAGTTAATGACTTCAGGAGGGATTGGAGGGATTCTAATCATGACGTTCCTCGGTATTCTGAGCATATTCGCGATATACATCTTTCTAGAACGTTTTGGCGCCATTCGCAATGCAAATAAGGTAGATCCAAATTTCATGAATAACATCAAAGACATGGTGCTCGATGGTAAGCTTGATGCAGCCCAAGCATTGTGTACTGCAGAAAGTACGCCTGTGGCTCGAATGATTGAAAAAGGAATTTCTAGAATAGGTAAGCCGCTTGGTGATATCACCCAGGCGATCGAAAACCAAGGAAAGCTGGAAGTTACCCGATTAGAAAAAGGACTTCCCATGCTCGCTACCATATCTGGCGGAGCACCGATGATTGGTTTCTTAGGGACTGTTATTGGTATGATATTAACGTTTAAGGAGATGGCCAACGCAGGCGGTCAAATCAAGCTCGATATGATGGCGGAAGGTATTTACACGGCCATGACGACCACCGTTGCTGGTCTTTTAGTGGGTATCATCGCCTACTTCGGTTACATCTTCCTAGTGACTCGTGTGGATCGCGTAGTCTACAAACTGGAGGACAGCGCAATGGCCTTTCTAGATTTATTGCACGAACCGGCCTAAAAAGAACGCTATGAATTTACGCAGTAGAAGCAAAGTTAGCGCCGAAGTCAACATGTCATCCATGACCGATTTGGTCTTCCTATTGCTCATTTTTTTCATTCTCGCCTCTACCCTAGTCACCTCAAGTGCACTTGATATTGTTTTGCCGAAAAGCGGTGCCCAAACCGTTAAGAAGAAAAACATCACACTCACAGTGAACGAGGCATTAGAATTTGATGTGAATGGAACCATTGTCGGATATGACCAGGTTGAACAACGCCTAATGGCTGAAGCCCGAAAATTAACTGATGGCGAGCAAGCAGTCGTGGTTTTACGCGCAGACCAAAGTATTCCTACGGGCGAAACGGTACGACTTTTGGACATAGGATACCGGAACAACTTAAAAATGATCATCGCAACTGATCCTAAATAGGCATGGCTTTTAACGAACAACGCAATAAAAACAAGGCAAAGGTTTGGACCGTAGTAGTCCACATCTTGCTTATGCTTTGGTTTGCGTTTTATGGCTTAACGTATCAAGACCCGCCTCCAGAGGAAGGAATTGCCATAAATTTTGGTTACGAAGAAACGGGAGCAGGGGAAAACACTCAAGCCGCGCCGACCATACCGCCACCAACGCCTACAACTCCAGTTGAAACACCTGCTGTTCAAGAAGAAGTGGTTACGCAGGATGTTGAAGATGCCCCTGTTATTGAATCCACCGATGACCCTAACACAACGAAACCAGAGGAGGTTGTAGAGCAACCAAAGGAAGATACTGAAAAACCTAAAGAAACCGCTCAGGAACCCGAACCTGATCCTCAGCCAACTGCAGAAGAATTAGAGCGTCAGAGGCAACAAGAACGTTTAAATAGAATGCTCAACACTACTCGAAATGGAACGGGTGAAGGCGAAGGCGAAACAAACGGCGGGGGCGATCAAGGCGATCCTAATGGAGATCCTTTGAGTCCTAACAGAACCGGCAACGGAGGAACTGGAGGCAATGGAAAATATTGGATGTCAGGAACACCAGTAAGGTTACCTGATCCCGAAACTGGGTGCAATTATGAGGGCGTAGTGGTTATTAAAATTGCGGTTACCGAATCTGGCAGCGTCTATGAAGCTGAATTGGCTCCAAATACGCAAATTCCGGATACCTTGCCCAAATCTAACTTTGGATCCAATACCTGTTTAGTCAATAAGGCAAAGGTTGCTGCTAAAAAATCTAGATGGAGTCCAGATGTAGGCAATAGTCGACGTGTAGGGTTCATCGTTTATCGTTTCAAATTGCAATGACCTACGAGCAAGCAGTTCAATGCTTGTTCGATGCAGTGCCTAACTTTCAACGTGATGGTGGAACGAAAGAGTACAAAATCGGTCTAGATGGTCCATTGGCACTCTGGAAAGAACTAAATTTTCCTAGCAACACGATACCCACGATTCATTTGGCCGGAACCAATGGTAAAGGCTCCACGGCACATCTGATAGCCTCAGGTATGAAAGAATTAGGTCTGCGGGTTGGTGTTTTTTCTTCTCCGCATCTTTTTGACTTTAGGGAACGTGCAAAGATTGGGACTGAAATGGTCCCAAAAGAATTCGTTTGTCAATTCGTAGCATCAAATCACGAGTATTTTACTGCGGGTGGTTTTAGCTTCTTTGAGCTCACTACCATGCTCGCACTATCGTGGTTTGAGCATGAGGCCGTCGACTGGATTATTTTAGAGACCGGTATGGGAGGAAGATTAGATGCGACAAACATTTGTGTCCCGGAATTGACCGTAATCACGAACATCGGACTGGATCATACCCAATGGCTCGGCACGACTCTAGGTGCTATTGCTGCGGAAAAAGCGGGCATCATGAAAGAAGGTATACCCGTAATTATTGGTGAAAAACATCCCGATACAAAAAAGGTTTTTACAAAATATGCGCGCACTAAAAACGCACCTCTTTTCTGGAGCACGCCCTTCGATATTGCCACCGACTTAAGGGGCAACTATCAGGTTTTCAACAGCAATACCGCCGCCACAGCGCTCTCGTTATTATTTCCTGAAGAGCGTGCACTTTGGGAATTAGGATTCTCGCGAGTTACTCAGAATACAAGACTACAGGGTCGGTGGCAGCAAATAGGCTCCAACCCAAAAGTCATTTGTGACACCGGTCATAACGAACATGCGCTAAAGTACATCGTTAGGCAAGCACACGAAGAATCAAAACACGTGCATTGGGTATTAGGAATGGCCGCAGATAAAGAACATGCCAAAACCTTGAACCTATTTCCGAAAACGGATTCATTTTACTGGACCTCTTCAAGCAGTCCTCGAACGATTGATTCAGCAGCGCTAGCTGAGATAGCTTTAATGAGCGGATATCATGGAGCTGAATATTCTAGCGTACAAGAAGCATTAAACGCAGCCATAAAACATGCAAAAGAAGATGACCTTATCTTTGTAGGAGGCAGCACTTTTGTAGTAGCAGATTTAAATATATGAAAACACTTATTTTCACTTTTCTAGGACTCATTCCAATCCTTTCTTACGGTCAAGCAGAGGAATTGAAACAACGTACCGCATTATTTCTTGAGGAGCAATCCGAGACCTTTAAAGTTAAAGAGCTGAATGGGAACGAGCCCGA
>JAQWJX010000020.1:0-2736 GCA_029248145.1 Schleiferiaceae bacterium
ATACTTTCTTCCATTAATGCACCATTCGTACCAAAGATTTGAACGAATACCTTTCCTTCTATCTCAGCCGTGTGTATGTGAAGTATACCTTCCGTAGGGTTAGGATAGAGCACCATAGAAGCAGTACCTTATTCATCGAGCCCAATATTGGTATAAGGGACAGTGATGCTGTCCAGGCCACAATCTGTAGTAATCACTAGTTTCACCGTTGTAGGTCCATTCCCAGAAAAAGTGTGTGTCGGATTCTGTGCATTTGATGAGTTCCCATCTCCGAAGTCCCAGAACCACGCGCTTGGTGTTGGTGTACTGCGGTCCGTGAACTGGTAGGTCAGCCCATTCGTATTTTGCAATTCGAAATCTGCATCGAGCTTCGGGCCAGGGACAAGGACTGCGCTGTCCGCGACAAAGGTGTAGGCATTGTAGTAGATGTATTCAAGGTCGTAATCTGTGGAGATGTTAAGCGTTGCCGAATGCGCTCCCATTCCTATAAATGTGGAAAGCAAGCTCGATCCTTGACGGTTTAAGGTAAACAGACCATTGACTGTCGTATCTGTAATGCTCAAGTCAAAGTCGAATGGCGTGTCTTCACAAATGGGTGAAACATTCAAAGCAGCCGTAGCAGGTGTTCCAAAAGAAATGACGCGAATGTTATCTAGATATAGGTTGTTACCGTAACCACCTATTCCTTTGATTCGGAATTGTACAAAATCCCCGTTCGTTGTAGATAGAACTACGCTATCTGTGCGCCAATCGCTTGATCCGCCTGGAATGAATTGACTTTGAGAATTAGACGCGGTCGCTAGATTAGAACCGCCTTTTTCATAAACGCGTGTGAAAGTCGCTCCGCAATCTGTGCTCACCTCGACTACAAGAGTATCGGCATAGGCGGCAGAATACTGCGCATAGCTAACATCAAAATACAAGACGGGATTGTAGCCATTAATATCAAACTTTTCACTCAAAAGCCCATCTTCTGCGCCGATGGTGGAGTAGTTGAAGTAATTCATATACATGACTTCACTTTTAGCACCGGTGGGCCCGGTAACTTCTCCTTTGTTCCAACTCGTGCTTCCGTCTGGATTTTCGGTTGTAAAGGCGACTGTTCCGTTTCCTGTCCATGTTTCAACAAAAGGAAGTGTTTGTAGCGGACTGACCGTTACAGCATTTGCTAATACAATGGTATCTGCGCCATAGGAGTTACTCGCAATTAAAGTAATAGTATAGATCCCATAGGCACTGAAATTCACTTCTGGATTTTGTGAGCTACTCGATGTTCCATTAATAAAACTATGTGTGGAAGGAGTGATCGACCAATTCCACGACGTAGGGCTTTTCGTACTGAGATCAGATAATATCATACCTGTATTTAAACAAGGTGTACCCGTTACAGGAGCGAAGTCCGCTACAGGAGTACCAATATTATCCTCAATTTCGATAGCATCAATGGCTAAATCACTTTGGTAACTATCGCCGGTAATGCCTTTAAATCTAAAGAGTACTGTATCTCCTGCATAACTGCTGATATCAATGGCGACGTTCTTCCAACTGTTCCCTTGATTACCGCTTTGCGTAAAAAGTGTAGTCCAGCTCAGTCCATCGAATATGGATACTTCAAGATCCCCTTGGTTTCCGCCGTTCATGTGATACGCGAAACGTAATTCGGGAGCGATACTCCCGGCTAAATCGATACAAGGCGTGTACAATAGTGCTTCTTGAAATTCGCAATTCCCGGATGCCTCTAGATAGAGGTATTTCCCAGAACCACCCGTACCTGATGTTGGACCAGTGCCGCTAGAAGCAGTTGAACCGCTATTCGTGCGCCAATCGATATCGTCTTCGTTACCATTAGCTAGATTAATGAAGTCGCCGCCTAAATTACACACAGTTCCACCACAATTCGTATTCGTGCCACAATTCGAAAACCCATCAAAATCCTGGGTAAAAGGCAATCCGTAGAGAGACGAATTGTAATAATTGATACTCTGGACAACAGTGTCATTCAAACTGTTTTGATCGCCGCTTAGCTCTGACCAAACCTTAAGCGTTTGTGCAGTTGTTCCGATCCATGTAATGGGTGTGGAAAAAGTGAACGTAGCATTTGCATACGAATTCAGATTCCCAAAAAACGTATCTCTAACGGTAGTTGTACCGAATGTCATGGCTACAGGTAATGTATCCAGTACTTGTGTTGAAGGATTAGTAATACTTATTGTCACCGGCTGCATTGGATTCTGACAGGAGGTGATAAATTGTGGGCTAAGTAAAGAGCTTATCCCGCCGTCTCTTGGCAGAGGGCAAGCGTTAATGCCAGAAGGGAGTTGAACGGCATAAGCGCGGCGTCCTTCAACGGAGTTGATCACTCCGCTTACACTAAACCAAGTCCCGTTAATGGGCTGATAAGGTATAATCATGCTGTTTGAAGTACTGTTGTACACGCTGTCCATGTAAGTTGTGCCTAATATATAAGCAGTGTAGTCAGTAGCTCCGGTTACCTGGTTGAATGAAATTTTTATGCTATCAGGGCAGGCCCAGTCTAGACTGAGATTGGTTGGAGTATTTAGAATAACGAACGGCCCTGCTACAGTGGTGTCTGTACCTTGAATATTGCGTAAAAATGCATTTTTTGTAGCGACATTAGGTACGTTCCAATTGGCTACTCGGTTCCCTCCGGTGGCATTTAAATTTACATTGGACCAAGTCCCCATACTGTCCGTAGAATATTGCCATGTCAATGAA
>JAQWJX010000021.1:0-17513 GCA_029248145.1 Schleiferiaceae bacterium
AAAATTTAAGCAATACGCTAAAGAAGCGTTAAGCAACGGACTGAGTGGCGCTGAAATCGCGCATAAAATGCTTGAGGACCACGGCATATATGACGTAAAAATTCAGAGCATTCCCGGTAAACTGACCGACCATTACAATCCTTTAGACAAATCTGTCAACCTCAGCCCCGAAGTTTACAGCGGACGTAGTGTCAGTGCAGCAGCCGTAGCGGCGCATGAAGTTGGACATGCCGTTCAACACGCTGTCGGGTACAAATGGCTTAATCTACGCTCGCAATTAGTCCCTATAGCAAACTTGAGCGGACGCATCGTGAATTTAGTGATCATCTCAATGTTTCTTGGAATGAGCTTTTTACACCTTTTTGGAATGAACACCATCATCTATGTGCTTATTGCAGCACAAGCAACGATCACCTTCGTTACCGTGATCACATTGCCAGTGGAGTATGATGCTTCCAACAGAGCATTGGCTTGGCTAACCACTTCAGGTACCATTACAACTGCAGAACACGAAAAAGCAGGGGACGCTCTTAAATGGGCCGCACGAACCTATTTAGTTGCCGCTTTGGCATCCATGACCCAGCTCGCATACTACTTAAGTATGCTCGGAAGAGACTAAAAACGAACGCAAAATTTTTGCACAAAAAAAACCCGCGCCGATGGCGCGGGTTTTTTAATGAAGTAAAGAGCCTAAGTTTATTTTTCAACCTTGTAACCCAATGACTGTAAAAAGGCGATTTTTTCATCTACAACGGATTGCTGACGTGCGTGAATTTCCTTTTCAATAGACTTCTTCAAACCAGCCAATTCCTGCTCAGAAAACTTTCCTAAGAACTGTGTTGCGAATAAAGACTTAAGGGTTTTGTTGTTGTTTTGGTTTTCACGGATGTAATCCACTACTGCTTTTGGCTTCATTTGTGTGTGATTTTGATTGAAGGATAAAAGTAACAAATATTTCTGAAGCCAATTACCCTTTATGAGTACCGCTTTTTTAGCGTAAATCGAGAAGATTTTCCACGCCTATGTGACGTACACTGATCAATGGTTCAGCATATTTAGATCCAATGACACGACCCCAGTCCATAGCACGCGCCTCCACAGAGTCGAGAAAACCTTTACTTGCAATGACCGTCTCGGGCTCCGAACTTTTGGGATTATAAAACTGACTTTTATGTGCTAAAACAGCAGCCATTTTAGCCTCAAAACCTGTGGTAATATCCACTACCAAATTGGGCTCAAGATTGTAAAACTGTAGGTACTTATACATTTGTTTGGGACGCCATGGCAACAGTCCCTTGAATGCGGCACTTACCTCCAGCTTATGAAGCCCTGATAGAAAACACGCCTCTTCCACCAACTGCGAAGCCCTGCCATGATCAGGATGGCGGTCTGTCGGTGCATTCATTAAAACTACCTCTGGTTGATACTTTCTTATGACCTCAGCGACCTTTATTTGTGACTCGTGATCCGTAGGGATTTTACCATCGGAAAACGCTAAATTTTCTCGAATGAGACACCCAAGAATAAGTCCAGCTTCTTTTGCTTCTTCATCACGTAATTCTGGTGTGCCTCTCGTGCCCATTTCGCCACGAGTTAGGTCTACGATTCCAATCTTTTTTCCTGCAGTAGCGTGAACCGCAAGTATACCTCCAGCGCCCAGCTCAACATCATCGGGATGGGCGCCGAAAGCAAGTATGTCTAATTTCATATGCTCACTGTTCCTTTTGCAAAGGAAGTGATTTCTGCGCTCTTTGGAGAAGTACGTGAGGGATGATATGCAATCCAATGACCGTTTTCATCAATCAAAAACTTATTAAAGTTCCAACTTACATTAGCGTCGCTTACCCCATTTTGTGAAGCATTGCAAAGCCACTGATATACGGCATGACCGCTTCGCGCACTGGTTTTCACCTTACTCATCATTTGAAAAGTTACCCCGTAATTTTTCTCACAAAAATCTGCGATTTTCTCTTCACTACCGGGTTCTTGAAAACCAAAATCATTCGAGGGAAATCCTAAAATGATAAATTCTTTCCCGCCATAAGTATTGTGGAGCTCCTGTAAAACTTCATATTGTGGCGTGTACCCACATTTAGATGCCGTGTTTACGATAAGTACTCTTTTACCCTTGAGCTGGGAAAAATCAAAGGCATTGCCATCAATAGTTGTTGCGCTGAGATCGTAGAATGAAGTAACTTCCATAGGAGTAGTAATATTTACGGCCAGAGCCGTGGTTGATTGATTTGCTTCTGGAGCAGAACACGCCGCCGCAATTACTGCGGACAGTAGGATTATTTTTTTCATGTATTAGGGTTTTATGGTATAACGTAAAATTTGCGCAATAGTTTGCCGTAATTTTGCGCCCATGAAGAATACGTGGCTATTGGTCCAAAGATATTTTTCCCAGGAAGTACGAAATTCGAATGTACTCTTTTCCCTGGGGCTATACCTATTAGGCGTTGCATACCTCATTTACCTTCTTAATGGCGGGAGTATTCCTGCAGATAAAGTTTGGAATACGCTACTATGGATAGTAGTGTTTTTCGGAGCGATTCAATTAAGCTCAAGAAGTTTCGAATTCGAATCGAATGATTATTTCCATTATTATCAAACAATCGCCGGTCCTGGCGCTACCATTATTGCGAAGCTCCTATTTAATAGTGCATACATTGCCGTAATAAGTGGAGTCACGTGGGGGCTCTTTATTGTTTTTTTTGGCAATCCCGTATTTAATAATTCTTTGTTCGGCCTCGCTTTGCTTTTAGGCAGCATCGGATGCAGTGTAGTGCTTACTCTAACTTCCGGCGTGGCACAACGCACACAAGGAAACGCCACTTTAGGAGCTATTTTGGCTCTGCCGTTGCTGCTTCCTATTCTACAATTAACCAGCGCTTTAAATCTTCAAGCCATAGTAGGTATCCCTACAATCGAGGCCCTGAATTTATTAGGTTCGTTAGGTGCATTAGATATTGGAATTGGACTGCTCGCCTACCTACTCTTTCCGTATCTTTGGCAAGATTAAACGCACGCATGAAAGGATTACCCTACAAAATACCAGGACTGCTCTTAATCCTCTTCAGCCTTACCTACGGGCTATGGTCAGAGGTCCCCGAACTTCCCATCATTGAGCAAAGTATTCGCAACTTATTTTACCACGTGAGCATGTGGTTTGCGATGGTCGTAATGATGGCTGTAAGTTTTGGTAATGCCATCGGTTTTCTTTCGTCAGAAAATATGGCACGAGACAGAAGAAGCATTAGCCTGGCAGAGACCGGAATGTTTTTTAGTGTTATGGGTCTTTTAACAGGTATGCTTTGGGCGAAATTTACTTGGGGTGCGTGGTGGACGAACGACCCTAAACTAAATGGAACGGCAATAACAATGCTCATTTACATGGCTTATTTTGTATTGCGAAACACCATTGATGATCCGCGTAAAAGAGCAAGAATTAGCGCAGTCTACAACATATTTGCTTTCGTGATGATGATAGTTTTTATAGGAATTTTACCCAGAATGACAGATAGCTTACATCCTGGTAATGGGGGTAATCCAGGATTTAATTCATACGATTTAGACAATAGATTACGTCTCGTTTTTTACCCTGCAGTTCTTGGATGGATTTTAGTGGGAACATGGATCGCCTCTTTGCGTTATAGAATAAGAAATTTAGAAGAATGAAAAAGCAAATCGCCCTATTGAGTGTCCTTTCCCCCTTAGCTGCAGCCGCTCAGAACGAAAGTGTGATGTATGGGAATGAAAAAATGAACGTAGTGATTGGTGTGATAACCATCATTTTCATTGGTCTTGGAGCCTATTTATTCTCCTTAGATCGAAAAATTAAAAAGCTTGAGGATGAAAAATAGTCAGGTGGCTATCATTGTTGCTATTGCCGTTCTTATTGGGTATACGCTCGTTAAGCTGGGTAATAGCGCCACTTACAGCGACTTTACTACTGCAGCTTCCGCGGAAGGTGAGGCGACTACAGTGATAGCGTTTTTAGATTTAGACGCCGAAATGACCTTTGAACCCAAATCGGTCCAATTCTCCTTTGGCGCCATCGACAAACAAGGAAAGAAGCAGCGTGTAATCTATTACGAGCCAAAACCACAAGATTTTGAGCGCTCTGAAGAAATTACGCTCACAGGTTATGATGCAGATACTGCGTTCATTGCCACAGAAATACTCATGAAATGTCCGTCGAAATACAACGAACAAAACGAAGTAGATAGCGATAAAATCTACAAATAAAATCTTATGAACTACATAGGTGAACACCTTTGGGCAGCAGAATTAGGTCGCGGATTAACGGCCTTTTCTTTTGCTTTTGCTTTACTCTCTGCAATTGCCTATTACCAAAAAGGTACACAATGGAAGACTCTAGGCCGTCTGGCCTTCAGAATTCACGCTACCACCCTGTTCGGTTTGATCGGTACGCTATTCTTTATCATGGCGAACCACTACTTTGAGTTCGATTATGTATGGAAGCACACTTCGCTGGACCTCGAGCCGCGTTATCTATTTTCTGCATTTTGGGAGGGACAGGAAGGCTCGTTCTTATTATGGATGTTTTGGAATGCCATTTTAGGTTGGATCTTAACCTACAGTGCTAAATCTTTTGAGGGGCCAGTCGTAGGCGTCTTTGCCGCAGTACAAGCGTTTCTTGTAAGCATGATTTTAGGCGTTTACATCGGTGATCTTCATCTGGGGTACAGCCCTTTCATCCTAGTGCGTGAATTAAGTGAAAATGTAGGTCTACCTTGGACACAGTTCGCAGACTACCTCACACGATTCCCGAATTTCGCAGACGGTTCCGGATTAAATCCACTGCTTCAAAACTACTGGATGACCATTCATCCACCAACGCTTTTCCTAGGGTTTGCTTCGACATTGGTGCCGTTCAGTTACGCAATAGCAGCTTTGTTACGTAAAGACTACAAGAGTTGGATCAACAGTGCATTGGCATGGAGTTTCTTCTCCGTTGGAATTTTAGGGGTTGGTATCTTAATGGGTGGCGCCTGGGCTTATGAAGCGCTGAGTTTTGGAGGCTTTTGGGCTTGGGATCCTGTGGAGAACACCTCTTTGGTACCGTGGTTAACCATGGCTGCAGGAGCGCACTTACTGCTTATTCAACGCAACAAAGGTGGCGTAATGCCCTCAGCGCTCTTTTTACTTATACTGACCTTCCTGCTCATTTTGTACTCCACATTCCTTACCCGTTCCGGAGTATTAGGCGACAGTTCCGTGCATGCCTTCGTAGATTTAGGATTAAGTGGCCAATTATTAATTTATCTCCTCTTCTTCACCATCGGCGCACTAGGGTTACTACTTATCCGTTACAAGGGCTTACCGAAAAAGGAAAAGGAAGACCGTATGGACAGCCGCGAATTTTGGATGTTCATCGGCGCACTAACGCTATTAATAAGTGGTCTTCAAATCACGCTGAGTACTTCCTACCCCGTGTTTAATAAATTGTTTGGACCGGAAGGCGTTCTGTTCACACTGTACGAGCGTAATAAAGTCCTCAACGATCCCATTGAACATTACAATGCCATACAGGTTCCGTTTGCCATAATCATCACTTTATTAATGGGTGCAGGCCATTTCCTTGCTTACCGCAAAACCACAACTGCTTCATTCTTTAAGCGTCAAATTTTAAGCTTAATTCTCACCACCCTCGTTGCATTCGCAGGAGCCGCTGCGCTTGAGATGTGGAACCCCATGTACATTTTCCTCTTCTGGACGAGCTGTTATGCAATTATCGCCAATGCTGAATTTTGGTTGCGTTGGGCGAAAGGTCAAAGTGCCGTTGCAGGATCGAGCGTTGCTCACATAGGTTTCGGTTTAATCATCGCAGGATCACTCGTCTCAAATGCAAACAAAACCATCATTTCACAAAATGATACATTCATTCACGAAGACTTCCCTTCTAACGAAAACTTGCTCATTGAGCAGGGCGACACAGTGCCCATGGGCAACTACTTTGTGAGCTGGTCGAAGCAGTCTGAAGAGGGCCATTTTGTGAACTACCATCTAGATTTCTTCGAAGAAAATGACGGGAAATTAAAACCAGCGTTCGGACTAAAGCCTCGTATACAATTGAACGAACGCATGGGTAACGTAGCTGAGCCATCAACACAGCATTTTGCACTGAAAGATATTTATACACACGTCACCTATGCGGACTTACGGACTGCAGAGGAATTAGTGGATGAAGAATGGAAAAATAAATTCGAAATTGAATTCGACCTCAACGAGAGTCACTACCTCTACGGAAAATACCAAGTCACTTTAGATACCCTGCTCGTAGATGCACCCGATAAAGATGGGGAACTGGAGTATGCAGTGCTCGGCGCTGGCATTACAGTCAAGACCATGAATGACAGCACGTACAAAGTGATGCCCGTTTATGTCGTAGAAGGTAATGAAGTGAAGCATATGGATACAGAGATTAAGGAATTGGGTTTGAAATTCAGCTTCGACCGTATCAACTATGAAACGAACCGACCGGTAATCATCGCAAGTGAACACAAGGAAGAAGAAGTGCCATTCATTTTAGTTAAAGCAGTGATATTCCCTTGGATAAATTTATTGTGGATCGGCTCTATTTTAATGGCGCTAGGAACTGTGATTGCTGTAGTTCAGCGTCTAAAACGAGGTTAACTCATGGGTGCCAGACCGTTGGAAATCGCTATCATAGGCAAGGGAAACCTAGGTACCCATCTTTTCAACGGGTTATTAGAACAACATAATCCATATTTCGTTAATCGCGATCTTCATCTACGAACCTCGACAGATCTGGCAATTGTATGTGTTGGAGACGACCAAGTTGCTAAGGTTTGCGCTGCATTACCTAGGCATATATTGGTCGCACATACAGCAGGTGCCTTACCTATTCAAAGTGGCACGAGAAGTGGTGTTTTTTATCCATTATATAGTTTCACCAAAGATGCTGCTTTGGATTGGTCCGAAGTTCCTTTTCTCATCGAAGCTAGAACAAAGGAAGACGAAGTAATGCTTAGCGCAATTGCCGCGTGCCTGACCCAAAGAATCTTTCATGTCCCTTCTGAAAAGCGCGAAAAACTGCATGCAGCCGCTGTGATGGTCAATAATTTCACGAATCACCTTTACACATTGGCCTACGAACATGCCGCGAAAAATGATCTTCCAGTAGAAATCTTACATGCGATCATGCGTCAAGGCCCGGATAAAGCAATAGAACTAGAACCTAAAAAGGCTCAAACAGGCCCGGCAATGCGCTTCGATACGCCTACAATTGACAAGCACTTGGCTTCCATCGCAGACGCAGAGGTTCAAGAGTTGTATACATTATTAAGTGCCAGTATTCAAAAACACCATCCCAAAGATGAATTATAAAGAGCTTTTTAAAAATATTTCGACAGTGGTCCTCGATGTAGACGGAGTCTTGACTAATGGTGAAGTTTTGCTCATGCCCGGTATGGCTCCTGTTCGAAAGATGCACAGTAAAGACGGTTACGCCTTGCAATTGGCAGTCCGTAACGGTATTCGCGTAGCCATCATTACAGGTGGAAGATCCTCAGATGTGAAAGAACGTCTTTTAGGATTGGGAATAACTGATGTGTATTTAGGTGCTTCAAATAAAATAGATGCTTTTGAAGATCTAAAAATGTGCTATGATCTCTCCAATGAGGAAATACTATACATGGGCGATGATCTTCCAGATTACGACGTAATGAAATTGGCCGGACTAGCCTGCGCACCGCAAGATGCAGCGCCGGAGATAAAAGCCATAGCGAACTATGTAAGTCCTGTATTAGGGGGTGAAGGCTGTGTGAGAGACGTCTTGGAACAACTGCTGAAAATCCACAACTTGTGGGGACGCAAAGAAGATAGAACCTGGTAATATGGAATTGACCCACGAAATCATCTTGGGTTCTCAAAGCCCAAGGAGAGCCGCTTTTTTAACTTCTTTAGGCCTGGATTTTCGGACGCTACCACTTGATGTAGACGAAAGTGCTCCGGCGCATCTTTCTGGTGAGGAGGTAGCGGCTTATGTGAGTGAACTTAAGGCGAAAGCACTAAGCACCCATCTTAAGTCTGGACAGCTAGGAATCACTAGTGATACTGAGGTTTGGCAAAACGGCAAACGGTTTGGAAAACCAGCAGATGAAGTAAGTGCACGAGAAATGCTAATCGCTTTAAGTGGCACAGCGCATGAAGTGATCAGCGGACTAACCCTTGTCACTACTGATAATCACGCGCCACTTTTGACCACTGAGACGAGCGTAGTCACTGTATATTTCTCTGAAATTCCTGATTGGGCTATTGACCATTACATCAATCACTACAAACCCTTTGATAAAGCTGGTGCATACGGGATTCAAGAATGGATTGGCGCAGGCTTCATCGATCGTATTGAAGGTAATTACAATAGTGTTGTCGGTCTCGACACCGCCGCCTTGTTTCGACTTTTACTTCCTTTTAGGAAATAAAAAACCCGACTGCTTTCGCAACCGGGTTCCTATTTTACTGATTTTACAGACTATTCAGCGGAAGTGGGTTGCACTACATCAACCATCCACTGGTTTGTATCCGGTGTACGACCTAAACGTATATCGTTTAACAGATGCTTAATTTCCATTGCCTTACCATCTATTGGGGTGGGTATAGCATAGTTAGTACCCTCGTGACCTATAGTGTCAATCTGACTAACTACAGCCGCAGTTCCCATACCGAAAGCCTCTTTCAAAGCGCCTGTTCTTGCAGCCTCTACAATTTCATCTACCGTTACTGGACGCTCTTCGATCGCCCAACCTTGCTCTTTTACAAGCGTAATAATAGAGCGCCGCGTGACACCAGCCAAAATACGATCCGTTAATGGTGGGGTTACGAAAGTATCCCCTATCAACAACATAAGGTTCATGGTTCCACTCTCCTCTATGTATTTGTGTTCCTTGTGATCGGTCCAAATGACCTGGTTATACCCTTCCTTAATCGCTTGCGAAGTAGGATAAAAAGCACCACCATAGTTACCGGCTGCTTTTGTGTAACCGATACCGCCGCCTGTTGCACGTGTATACTCCTGCTCAATCTTCACTTTTACCGAGCCACTGTAATACGGCCCCACGGGTGAAGTAATGATACAGAAGGTATAATCATCACTTTGTCTCGCAGCAATAAATTCAGACGAAGCGAAAAGGAATGGACGAATGTATAAGCTGTGGTCCTCCGCAGTAGGCACCCAATTCGCGTCGATTTCTAAAAGTTTCGTTAAACCGTCCATAAAGATTTCCTCAGGAATTTGAGGCATCATTAAACGCGCTCCACTCTTGTTTAATCGTGCGAAGTTATCCAAAGGACGAAACATACTAATAGTCCCATCGTCTTTTCGATACGCTTTCATACCTTCGAAGGCGCTTTGACCATAATGCAGTGCATGCAGACCGTAGCTAAATTCAAGCTGCCCGTACGGACGAATTTCGGGCTCTTGCCATGCACCGTTTTTAAAATGACACACCAACATGTGATCGGACATATTACGTCCAAAAGGTAGGTTTGAAAAGTCTACTTCACTTATGCGGCTTTGAGAAGTCAATTCAATTTTCATTCGCGCTTTATTTGGGAGTACAAATGTACTAAATTTGACAATGCAAATCAGTGACGGCGTTTACCAAAACATCAGGTACGCCGGCCTAATAACACTTAATAATTCATATGAAACATTTATTTCTTGCCGCACTTGCTACAATTGGGCTAATTTCTTGTCAAAATGGAAAAAATACAGCCGAAAAAAGTGCTCCTAACGTTATTGAAACGACCAATTATTTGAATTTTGGCGATAGCACCTTTAGCGTTGAAAATCCCTTTACAGCAGCGGAAGTCGTAAAAAATATGGCCAGCGATTTAGATACCGTATGGGCAGTTGTTGGCGGTCCCATTACGCAAGTATGTACTACAAAAGGATGCTGGATGGCAACAGCGATTGACTCGAATAACAACCTGTTTGTGGACTATGATTATGAATTTTTACTCCCTACGAACAGTCAAGGTCAGGATATGATCATGTCGGGATATGCCTATTGGGACAGTACTTCAGTGGCACAATTACGTCATTATGCAGAGGACCGTGGCGCAAGCGAGGAAGAAATTGCTGCCATAACTGAACCTGTTGGCGAAGTAATGTTCAAGGCGAAAGGTGTTAAAATCGTTCTTCCGGATGCTGAATAAAATATTCTTTTTGGCAGTAGCCGTTTCCGTGAGCCTCTATTCTTGCGATACAACTGAACAACCGTCTTCAACCGGTAAAGAAAGCACATGGTCGCCTAAAATGGATGAGCCAAGTGAATTGGCCCAAATCATGCGTGATTTACATGAGGAAGGCTTGCAGCGAAAAGCATCACTTGAAAAAGGGGAGCTTTTCTCGGGAAGCGTCGACAATCTGCTAAAAATGATTGCAGCTACACCCACAGAGCCACACATGAAAGGGCCTGCTTTTGAACCGCATGCGTTAGCGTTTAATGCAAGCTATGCAGCTATTCAATCTGCGAGTACGGTAACCCAACAGATTGATGCACACAATAATCTCGTAAAATCTTGTGTAGCGTGCCATACTAATTTTTGTCAGGGGCCCATTTCACGAATTGAATTACTTTATATCAATTGATGTCAGTAGCTGGTGAACGTCATATTACTACATCGAGCGACGGAAGCACCACCATCTGGGTACCCGGACTAGACGAGCATTACCATAGTATTCATGGCGCGCGAACTGAAAGCCTTCACGTTTTCATAGAAGCTGGATTCAAAGCAACATCTGCTCATCCAGTTCGTATTTTAGAAGTGGGATTAGGTACTGCTTTGAATGCACAACTCACCTTTGAAACCGGGGAAGATTTAGGAGTGGACATACAGTACCACGCTATTGAGAAATTTCCCATCACTGAAGAAGAAGCGTCAGCCTTGGGTGAAGCAGGTATGAAAGGAGCACTTCCCTTCTTGTCAGCAACACACAATGTTCCTTTGAAATTCGGAAACTCCTCATTTACCTTACTTGTAGAGGACCTACGAACGTTCACTGCTGAAAATGGCAGCTATGATCTCATTTACTTTGATGCTTTTGCACCCAGTGCACAGCCCGAGCTTTGGTCTGATACAATATTTAAAAATATGTACCGCTTGCTTGCTAAGGGTGGCATACTGACCACATATTGCGCAAAAGGCGCGGTTAAACGATCTATGAAGGCGGCCGGATTTGAAGTGGAAGCGCTGCCTGGCCCACCTCGTAAACGAGAAATGACACGCGCATGGAAACGGTAAAAGCCATGAAATTCACCGCACGTTGTTACGCGCTTATTGTGAGTGATACCGGCA
This sequence comes from Schleiferiaceae bacterium, assembly GCA_029248145.1. Taxonomy (GTDB): domain Bacteria; phylum Bacteroidota; class Bacteroidia; order Flavobacteriales; family Schleiferiaceae; genus UBA10364. The sequence continues at coordinate 11,350 of JAQWJX010000021.1, forward strand.
GACTTTTGGTCATGAAGGAACGCTGGCGTGGCGTGGATTTAAACAAACTTCCAGGAGGTGGACTAGAATTAGGCGAAGGGTTGTTAGAGTGTCTCAACAGAGAACTGAAAGAGGAGTTTGCCCGTTTCGAACTATGCCAATGGTCACATTTACACACCCCTACTCATTATTTTACTTCCCAATTTCGCCCCGATGAGCAATTGCTTCTAACTTACTTCAAGGCCGTGGCACCGGTAAAGGAACAACGCTGGGCATTGAATCCTGAAGAATCGGAAAATTTACTAGGAATAGAATGGCTTTCCTTGAGAAAAGAAAACAGAAGTTGGTTTACATTAGAGAGTGATAGGGATGCCTTCGATAAATTAGTAGTGCTCTACGCTTAACTCAATCTTCGCTGTACCACAGCGGCTATCTGAGCGTACAATTGTTGTGGAGTTTTGGAACGCCAATTCAAAGCATCTAATGTACCCCCCAACACAAAATACATATCAAGGCTATAACTCGATAGTTCATCCAGTACATGGGGACGCAAATTTAGGAAGGCCATCCAACCGTCGGGCACCTCTTCCAACCATTCGTCGTAATAATCCGCTTCGTCCGCGTGAAAATTTAAAATATTCTCGCCAATGAGAATGAATTTATCAATACCAACAGGCAGCATCTCATCTACCAAATCACGCTTCACCCGCATAATATCGTTATGTACAGCATCATTCCATTCTCCAAAAAACTCAATAACCGCATAGCCTATTGCGTAATCGACAAAAAGGATTTTTAGGTAAAGCGTTTCGCACCCTATGCTGTCCCACTGCGGATGTATGACGTGATCAAAAATTTGATCGGTGAAATGCACCTCACTATTGAAGTAACCGCACAAAGGACTTTGCGGATCTTGACTCGCTTGATACAAATGGCGCCAATTATAATAGGGTTCTATCGTGTGCACTGAAAAAAAATTAGTGTATGCTTACCTAACAAAATTGGCTCAACATTGTTAGCTTTCCAACAGAAAATTACCCCATGGCTGTATTTACCATCACTGGCGCTACTGGATCCGTAGGCAGAGCAATCATACAAACGCTCCAAAGTCAATCGCATGAGATACGCGTTCTGAGCACGCGGAAATCAGTTGAGATCAAAGGTGTATCCTCGTTTTACTGGAATCCCGCTAAAAATGAACTAGATCAAGACGCTTTGATAGGTTCAGATTATCTCATTCATCTTGCCGGCGCCACAGTTAGTAAGCGATGGACACCTGACTACAAAAAACTTATAATGAATAGCCGCGTAGACGGCACACAACTTTTGCTCAGCGCGACGAGTCTTTTAAAAACTCCACTTAAAGCCGTGATAAGTGCGTCCGCTATTGGTTACTACGGAAGTGATTTAGAACGTTTAATGACGGAAGGAGATGCACCTGCTGACGACTATCTCGCAGCTGTTACGAAAACATGGGAGTCTTACACACAGAAATTTGAATCGCAGCAAACGCGAAGTATTCAGCTTCGAATAGGTATTGTTCTAGATTCCGGTGCTGGAGTTTTGGGCCGATTAGAACCGCTGGCAAAATTTGGACTTGCTGCACCTCTGGGCTCCGGTAAACAATGGAGCAGTTGGATTCATGTTGAAGATCTCGCCCGAATGTTTGTCTACGCGGCTACACAATCCTTAGCCAGTGGGCCTTACAATGCTGTAGCACCCGCTCCTGTGACTAACAAACAGCTCACCAAAGCCTTGTGCCGCGTGAATAAGCGACCTATGCTTCCTATTAGCGTCCCCGCGTTCGTATTGAATGTACTACTTGGCCAGATGGCAACACTCGCTCTTATGAGTCAAAAAGTCAGTGCAGATAAAATAATAGCCACCGGATTTTCCTTTAAGCACACAACCATCAGTGACGCACTCAACGCAATTTATAAGCATTAAAAAACCCCGACCTTTTCAGGTCGGGGCTCGCTTTGAACTATGTTAGGGATAGTTTAAGCATTCGTTGCAGATACGTTTATTGTCAACTCAATACTGTGGTCAATCAAGTCTTCTTTCAAAGTTTCGGCGATTGTTGCATCCTCACTATCGTGGAATTTAACATTCCACTTCGTACGATCTATTGAGAATGTCGGCGCAGTGAAATGCACAGTACCTTCTTCTACAGTGACATCAGCAGGGAATTCAATACTGTTTGTGATTCCACGTATGGTTAAATTTCCTACTACGACAGATGGTGCTGCATCCGCAGACTCCTTGCGTACTTCTACAATTTCAAATACTGCAGTTGGGAAACTGTCCACATAGAAGAATGCATCAGACTTTAAATGACCTTCTAAATACCCACGTTTACCTTCATCTTCAATATCGTCATTAGAAATAGAGTTCATATCAATAGTAATAGTGCCGCCAACAAGTTGATCACCTGCTACCGAAAACGTTCCTTCCTGCACACCAATTGTACCGATATGCTCCGAAGCAACATAAGATTTGAATCCACGCCATTTAAGGTAAGATCCCTCAACTAATTCGTAATCAGCCGCTTCAGTCATCGCCTCTACCTCTTGCGCTTCTCCTGTAACTGCTTCATCTGCCTTTGTACCGTTTGAACAACTCACAGCGATAAATGCTGTTGCCATTAAAATTGCGATTTTTTTCATTTTGCTTTCTATAGATTAAGTTGTTGCGAAGTTAACGCAGAAAGCACTTTATTGTTTAAACAACTATCTAATTAATTTTTAATCTTCTCTTTAAGTCGATTACTAAGAAAAGTGTTTTTTACGCAGGCGAATTGCCAAAATGCTGACGATCAGAGTGATACTCCCTGCCAAAAGGTACGGGTAGGAATAATGAAAGCCGTAAGCCGCTCCACCAATTGCAGGACCTAAAACTCTCGCTAATGAACCCACACTCTGATTAGTGCCTAAAATTTTGCCCTGTGCATCCTTAGGTGCAAAACTGCTTAATAATGAACTTACCGTAGGAGTCAAAAGCGCATTACCTAATGAAAGTAAGGTTAAACAAAACAATTCGAGGCCAAATAAATCTGTCGGTGCGAAGGGCATCCCAAAGAGTCCAAGGGCTACTAAAACGGTACCGGAAACCAAAAGATTACGCTCCCCAAACCACGTATTGAATTTACCAATGAGGCCGCCCTGAATGATCACAGCTAATAAACCGATGTAGGCAAATGTATAGCCAATGTGCATTTCAGATAAGCCGAAATGCTCGGCCCATAAGAGCGTTGATGTGATTTGCATCATGCTAAACCCTAAAATATAGACAAAATTTATAGTGAATAATGCACTCACTTCAGGGGTTGATTTAAAGCGAATAATGTCTTTGAACGGGTTCGGGAATAATTGGCTTTGTGTCGATTTCTCTTTTAAGGTTTCATCAAGGAAGATCCAGGCTAGGATAAAATTCAAACCACTTAAACTAGCCGCAAAATACCCTACTCCCGCGACGCCAAAATATTCATTTAAAATGCCTCCTAAAGAAGGCCCAAAAATGAAACCGAGACCAAAGGCGGCGCCAATGATGCCGAATGCTTTCGTCCTATTCTCTTGAGGAACCACATCACTAATATAGGCTTGTGCGACACTCAAGTTTGCTGCTCCAAATCCTTTCATGAGACGGGTTACGAAAAGGAGCCAAAGCACTGTAGCATTAGCAAAAAGAATGTATGCTACCATCATTATTAAAATACTCGAGAGCATCACAGGACGGCGACCATAGCGGTCACTCAGCCCTCCCCAGAAGCTGGCAAACATAAACTGCATGATACTAAACGAGGTACCTAATAATCCTACCATCGCATCCGTTGCGCCTAAATCTTTCGCATAGATCGGTAAAATCGGAATGATCAGCCCAAACCCCATGAGGTCTAGGAATATGGTTAAAAAGAGAACCGCTAAAGCCTTATTTTTCATCCTTTTCGGGTGCTACAGATTTAACTTTTATACCGCTTTGGTGCAGGTTGTACTGGCACAATTCGCAAGCCGCAAAGACTTCCGGAAATATAGCCTTAGCTTCTTCTTCAAACTGTCGTTTGTCTGCATAACGTGCGCTAAAATGACCTATGATTAAATGCTTTACACCCGCTTCAACGGCAACTGTAGCCGCTTGAGCAGCGGTACTGTGCATGGTTTGTTTGGCACGTACATTCTTATCTTCGCAGAAAGTACTCTCGTGATAAAGTAAATCGACCCCCTTCACGTACTCAGCAGTATCCGGGGTGTACATGGTATCAGAAGCAAACGCATACGACAATGGTGCTGGTGGATCAAAGGTGAGTAAGTCATTCGATACTTCCTCTCCTTCATCGCTGGTCCAATTTTTACCTTCTTTAATCCAATGGTAGTCGCAGACGGGAATTCCGTGTGCATCCGCTGCTGCTTTATTTAAAGACCGTTTTAAAGGCTTTTCCTTAAACAAGAAGCCCGTGGTCGCTATCCTGTGCTTTAATGGGAAGCTCGAGATGATATAAGAATCGGTTTCAAGCAATACTTGAGGTACTTTATGCTGAGTTACTACAAACTGCATAGGATACGATGTAAAGGTCCCCGCAGCCCTGAACTGAGTGAGTACGATATCTTTTAGTTTCGGAGGGCCATAGATCGTCAATGGCGCTGTACGTCCTAACAAATGAAAGGTACTTAAGAGTCCCACCAATCCAAAAAAATGATCTCCATGGAGGTGAGAAATAAAAACATGATTGATCCTAGAGAACTTCGTCTTTGATCTTCGAAGTTGTTTCTGTGTACCCTCTCCACAATCTATTAAGAAATAATGCTCGCGCATTTTAAGCAACTGCGCAGTCGTATACTGATTTGACGTGGGCGTTGCACTTGCTGCCCCCAAAATGATCAAATCAAGCCCCATATTTAGGACTTACTAAGTTTTCGCTTCTCCGCAAGTAGATATAATACTGCCATGCGTACCGCTACGCCATTCTGAACTTGATCCAAAATAATAGAATGCTCACTATCCGCTACTTCTGATGTGATCTCAACGCCCCTATTTACTGGACCTGGGTGCATAACGACAATCGGTTTTTCAAGAGCATCTAGATGTTCCATTGTAAGACCGTATTGGGCACGGTACTCTGCGATGGAGGGGAAATATTTTATGTCTTGACGCTCATGCTGAACACGTAACATATTCGCAACATCGCACCATTCAATGGCTGTCTGAAGGTTATGTTCAACCTTTACACCCAGGGTATGCATGTATTTTGGCACTAGCGTCGTGGGTCCACATACCATTACTTCAGCACCCATTTTCTTTAATAAAAGGACGTTCGAAAGTGCCACTCGACTATGAACAATATCGCCAACGATTGCAACCTTAGTGCCTTCTAATGTTCCGACTGCCTCACGAATAGAAAAAGCATCAAGCAGTGCTTGTGTCGGGTGTTCATGTGCACCATCCCCTGCATTTACAATGGATGCATCAACGTGCTGGGCTAAAAACTCACCGGCACCTGGATTAGGATGTCGCATTACAACCATATCTACTTTCATAGATAGGATATTATTCACCGTATCGACGAGCGTCTCACCTTTCTTCACTGAAGATGCGGCCGCAGAAAAATTAACAACATCTGCGCTCAATCGTTTTTCTGCCAATTCAAAACTTAACCGTGTCCGCGTAGAATTCTCGAAGAATAAATTCGCCACAGTAATATCTCGAAGGGTTGGGACTTTTTTTATCGGCCGGTTAATGACCTCTTTAAACTCTGTTGCTGTATCGAGAATGAGCTGGATATCCTCTGCATTAAGGTGCTTTATACCCAGTAAGTGATTCACAGATAATTCGCTCATTATTCGGGATCCGTTAGTAGTACTGCATCTCTCCCATCTACTTCCTTCCAGAGTACTTCAACACGTTGTGAGGCGATTGAATCGACTTGACGGCCTTTGTAATCTGGTTGTATCGGGAGGTCACGCGAAAATCTTCGATCTATCAACGTGAGTAATTCCATTTTCGCGGGTCTACCGAAGCTCAGGATTGCATCCATTGCTGCACGAATACTACGACCCGTGTAAAGAACATCATCTATAAAGACGACTTTTTGATCTTCTACCAGATGATCTATACGCGTTTTATTCGGCTGCAAATGACCTGGACGTCGTCTGAAATCATCTCTGTAAAAAGTGATGTCCAAGACACCCGTG
>JAQWJX010000023.1:0-4132 GCA_029248145.1 Schleiferiaceae bacterium
GCCATGTAAAGCCGGTTAAAAATATCTTTGACTTTGGTTTTTATGTCAGTTTCTTCCCACAATTAGTCGCTGGTCCCATTGTTCGCGCTTCCGAATTTATACCACAGCTGTATCAACCCTATGCACTAACAAAAGAGCGAGCAGGTTTAGCAGTTTTCTGGATCTTAAATGGGTTGCTTAAAAAATTGGTGCTCGCGGACTACCTCGCGGTCCAATTCATCGATCGTGTTTTTGATAATCCTCAGCTCTACAGCGGTTTTGAAACGATGAGTGCACTCTTTGGCTACTCCATGCAAGTCTATGCAGATTTCTCAGGATATACGGACGTCGCTATCGGTATTGCAATGCTCTTAGGGTTCACTTTGCCAAAGAACTTTAACAGCCCCTACAAGGCTTCTTCAGTTGCGGAATTCTGGCGTCGTTGGCATTTGTCATTGTCGACTTGGTTGCGTGACTACCTGTATATCCCATTAGGTGGAAATAGAACAGGTTCCATAGCATCTTACCTTATTGTATTCCTCTTTTTAGTGATGATTGCTTTGGTGGTGGACCAGCCATTATTATCCGTATTGCTAGGTGTGCTTTTCGCAGGAGGTTATTTACTGATGCGCTACAGTGCGACGGCCGAGCGGTGGGTTAATACAAACATCAACCTTATGCTTACCATGATTCTGGGAGGTCTATGGCACGGTTCTTCTTGGAATTTTGTTACCTGGGGGACGCTGAATGGAGTAGGCTTAGTCGTCTATAAGAATTGGAAGAAAATTTCGCCGTGGGCAGACCAATCACGCTGGTACAACAGGGCCATAGGTTTAGTGATTACTTTGGTATTTATCACCTTTACCCGTGCCTGGTTCCGTGCGCCAACCTGGGATGGCGCTATTCAAATCCTTGCTAAAATTCCAAACGATTTTGGGTGGTCTACCGTTGGCGGTGTGCTCGCTGGGAACTGGAAATATTTTACAGTACTTGTATTGGGGTATTGCATCCACTGGATTCCTAGCGCTTACAAGACGCGCCTTCGCCAGGCCGTGAGCTCTGCGCCCGCCTGGGCGCTGTTCGCGCTCGTTCTTACTGCAACCATGGTTATTTATCAAATCCTTAGTGCTGAGGTTCAGCCGTTTATTTACTTTGCATTTTAATCCCTTCGGCTTATCTTGAGGAAAAGCTAAAAATGCATGTTGAAGCGACATAAGGGAATAGGTTTCTGGAGGATAACGGCATTATTTGCGTTGTTGACATGGAGTTGCGACCAACCGCCGGTAACCGTCGGTCCGCTCTTCATACCGCTGTACGAAGCCGGCGAGCAATTTAGCTTTCGCGGTTTGCATGCAGCAGACGACAGTATAGTCGTGGTCGGCGGTTCTGAAGGTAGTTTTTGCTTTAGTCTTGATGCAGGAATCCATTGGGAATTCATGCAGATCCCCGATGCACGAGAAAGTCAATTCCGTAGCGTATGGGCTCAGGATCATTCCCACTTCATTGCCGTTAGCGCCGGGGCACCTTCTTATATTTACTATACCGAGGACCGCGGTGCGCACTGGTCGCGCGTATTTTCCGATACTGCACAATCCACTTTTCTTGACGGCATTGCATTTGCGAATGATACCTTAGGCTGGGTTTTTGGCGATCCCGTAAATGGACGTTTTAAGCTTTTGCAGACGGTAGATGGCGGTCGGAATTGGACTGAGGTGGTAGGGCCTTCGGCAATTGACGGTGAGGCCGCATTTGCAGCAAGCGGTTCGTCTATTCTTTACTGCGATTCGACGCTGAGTATTGTAACCGGTGGAACGGTTTCGCGAATACACATGTCGCTAAATCAAGGAAGAAATTGGGTTTCAAAGTGGCTTGATTTACCTCAGGGATTACCCAGCCAGGGGGCTTTCGCTCACGCGTGGCATAAGGACAGCTATGTGATCGTTGGCGGCGATTACCTCTACGATACCGCTGCATTAGGAAATGCCATTGAATACAATCCTGAAAGTGCTTATACATCGACTGAGCATTTTGGTAATCTCCCGTACAGTTCTGATGTAGTAAGTGCAGGACAGAATGTGTATTTTACGGGTACCGCTGGTATGTATTATGTAGATTCTATTTTACACGAATTGGATACTACAGCCATGCACAGCCTTGCGTACAGCGGAAAATATGTATTTGCCTCTGGCCCAAAGGGTCGCATAGGACGTATTTTCCAAGGAACGCAAACAGAGTTAAATGAGTTAAAACGAGCAGTAAATAAACGATGACAAAATCAGGTATACCCCCCGTAACCTTTAAGAGAATCGCCACAGCCATGGGCTTTTCACCTATGGCGAAGGCAAACCTAGCAGAAGTCCACCGGATCGCTCAGAGATGTGATGCACAGATGTACGTGTTCCATATCGGCGCATGGAATGACCGCTGCGAGACGACGTATACGGGTTTCTTAGCAGAGTTAGGTATATCAAAGTCTGATGTAGAATTGGTCTGTAAAGAGGGTGATCCTAAAGAGGAGCTACGTTTGTTGTGCCAAGAAAATAATATTGACCTACTTGCGCTAGGTGCACTAGTTCGGGAAAACATGTTTAAGGTTTTGTCGGTCAGTATTGCTCGTGATGTTTGCCGGAAGGCGAAAGTGAGCTTGTTGTTATTGACCCACAGTAGAGTAGAGGGTATGCCTTGTGAGCGCATTGTGGTCAACGGTTTAGACCACCCTAAAACTTTAGACACCATTCGAACCTCTTTATGGCTTGGTTCGAAATTGGGCAGTAAAGAGCTATTTGTTGTGGACGAATTAAGTGAAAAATCTTTGATCAAACCAGACGACGATAAAAGCCAATTAAACAGCGAGCGCAAAAGAAAGCAAATTGAACGCGAGCAACACAGCCGTATTGAAGATTTGCTTCAGAATTGTCAGGTTCCTGTAAATCTAGACATCAAAGAGCAGCATGTTTTTGGCAAGCGAGGATATACTATAGCTCATTATGCAAAAGCAAAACGAGCCGATCTTTTGATTGTGAATTCACCAGATACAAAACTGGGACTGTTCGATCGAATTTTTAAGCACGATTTAGAGTACATATTGGCCGATCTACCATCGGATGTTCTCATTGTTCATACCACTAAAGACAATGCCTATGAATAAGCCGAGTAGTGGATTTAAAGGCTTCAAAGAAAATTGGCAGGCCGATCTAAAAGCCGGATTTGTAGTTTCGTTGGTAGCGCTACCCATTTCGATAGCGTTGGCATTAGCCTCAGGTGCACCCGCTATTGCAGGCCTAATGGCCGCTGTAGTTGGTGGAGTAGTCGTAGCGCATCTAGGCGGTTCGTACGTAACCATAACCGGAGCTGGTAATGGATTAGCTGTCGTCACTTTAGCTGCGATCACGACTTTAGGAAACGGAGATATGCTTGCAGGGTATTATATGGCGCTCGGAGCTATTGTTGTCAGTGGTGTTTTACTATTCCTGTTGGGATCCGTCCGTTTAGGCGTATTGGCCGATCTTTTTCCCACCTCTGCCGTGCAAGGCATGTTGGCTGCCATTGGTATCATTATTTTGGCGAAGCAAAGCCACGTGATGATTGGAATATTAAATCCAGAAAGTACAGCTCCTATTCCCTTATTATTAGAATTCGTCAATTCAGTAGAGGCACTGTTTTGGGCTGACGCAGGTACATGGAAAACGGCAGGGATAGGACTATTCAGTTTACTATTACTTTCAGTATTTCCAAAGATTCGCGCACAATGGGTACATGCTGTGCCGGCTCCACTTTGGGTAGTCATTATTTCTGTTGCAGTTCAGATGATAGGTACGCGCATTTCAGGCACGAGTTTCTTTCCAGAAAAGTACCTTGTGAATATACCTGCGGATTGGATGTCTGCTTGGCGTATGCCAGACTTCTCAGGCATCACTAAAGGTCCATTTTGGGGTGCAGCAGTATCATTAACCTTTATAGCGAGTATTGAAAGTTTACTCTCCATAAAAGGTATGGACCGTTTAGATCCATACAAGCGTCGCTCAAATGTCAACAAAGACCTGCGCGCTTTGGGTATAGCCACCGCCTTATCTGGACTGGTTGGAGGATTGAGTGTGGTGACGGTTATTGCCCGTAGTTCTGTAAATGTGAGCAATGGTGCTAAAACGCGTTC
>JAQWJX010000026.1:0-6851 GCA_029248145.1 Schleiferiaceae bacterium
AGCAGCAATTTTGATAACTGCACCAGTTTGTGGGTTACGACCGTCACGAGCTGCACGCTCAGATACAGAGAAAGAACCGAAACCTACTAAAGAGATACGGCCACCTGAAGATAGGGTAGAACCTACGTGGTTAGTGAATGAGTCTAAAGCTGATTTAGCTTGTGCTTTGGAGATGCCAGCGTCTGCTGCCATTGCGTCGATCAATTGTGCTTTGTTCATTGCAATTAGTTTTAATTAATTAATCTTTTTAACGAATGCTTCTCAAATATAGATGAAAATTGCTTCTATGCAAGTGTTTTCGGGCCTTCAGCTAAAAAAAGTTAATAACTAAGCGAAATTATTCACAATTGGCCAAAAACTAAGATTAAATACTTACAAAATAAGCGGTAAATCATCTACTTGCATGCCATTAGCAAAGTCTTTTCCTGACATTTGGCGCTTTCCAGCAGCTTTAATTGATGTGATTTCGATGGTTCCTCTGGAATATTTAAGGAACAAACCGCCCTTTAATCGAAATAATATTGGATTAATACTGCGTGTTTCGGCTCCACATACTGAGGCATTCATGAATTTATAGTCTCCATAATAGGCGCCTGGAAACGGACTCAAGCCTTTAATTTGACTTATGATTTGACTGGGGGATTTAGTAAAGTCTAAACGACAGTTTTCCTTATTTAATTTGGGAGCGTGTGTTGCAAGTTCATTGCTCTGCGATTGAAGTGTACATTTTTCCTTAAAAATGGAATGAACCGTCTTTACTACTAAGTCGGCTCCTAAAGGCATCATTGCATCATGAAGTTCCCCTGCAGTCCATTTATCTTCTATATGTATTTCTGATTGTTGGATAATAGAACCAGTATCTATATCCTTATCTAGAAAAAAGGTGGTAACACCAGTTTTTGTATCTCCATTAATTATGGCCCAATTAATAGGCGCAGCCCCTCTGTAAGCCGGCAGCAATGAACCATGAAGATTAAACGTGCCTAGCGGAGGCATGTTCCAAACCACTTCCGGTAACATTCTGAATGCGACTACTACAAATAGGTCCGCATTAAAAGAAGCCAATTCAGTGAGGAACACAGGACTCTTCAGCGATGTTGGTTGAAGTACAGGGATACCAAAGTCATTCGCCGCTTTTTTGACGGCACTTTCATTAAGTTTCCTTCCACGCCCGGCCGGTTTATCTGCAACAGTCACTACCGCTACTACAGAAATATTGGCTTGAATCAATGCCTTCAAAGGAGCTACCGCAAACTCCGGCGTTCCCATATATATTACGCTTCTATCCAAACTTTCTGAGCTCATCTACTGAACAATTTAAATCAAACCAAATATCGTCAATTGTATCCCCTTTCGAAAGGCGCTCTTTTACTTTGTGTTCATTAGGATAATAGTCATGTAAGCACCTACTGCATTTCCGGCAAGGTTGTAAATTAGAATCCTGGCCAAAGTACTTTGATAATTCAATAAAGATGCATTCTTCGCTTTTCAATAAGGACAACATGGCTTTAGCTCTTTCAACTTTACTTTCAAGCCAACTGTCTAAAAATGATTTTGGAAAATGCAGATGCTTCTTATGGGGCCTAGGATCCATCAGGGTGATAGAACTACCGGATGTTTCTGGAAGATATTTTAAAAGACCCTTCTCTTCGAAGTAAGAAAGCCGACGCTCAAACTGCTCAGGGGTAAGCATAGCCATAGCTGCACATTTCTTAAGATGAATACGAGCCGGTTGGAACATAGCGTGCGGATATAAACGCAGTAGTTGTATGAGTAGTTCTCCCTCTTGTCGTTCTAACTTTTCCCATTGAATGGGTTTACTAGTAAACTCTAGAGCGGGCCAAATTTGACTACTTTCTTGAAATTGCCAATAGCCTCTATGCTGAAGTAACTTTATATAGGATAAGGCTACCGGTACACTCATTTTAAAATCATTTGCCATAGCAACGATGCTAAAGGGATACGTAGTACCCTCACCGGTACCTACTGCAATTTGAAACCTACTACAGAATCTATTGTAGAACTCTAGGGCATGCATGGGATTCGGTAAGTCCGTTATTCCTTTCTGCAACCTTGCTACATCTTGCTGATGAAAAAGTAGATACGCTGAAGCTTCTTGACCTCCACGACCACCTCTGCCTACTTCCTGGTAGTATCCTTCTAATGTGTCCGGTACGTCCCAATGCACGACCCAGTTTACATCGCTTTTATCTATACCCATGCCGAAAGCCGTGGTACTAACAATGATCCTAAGGTCATTCGAAAGCCAGTCATTTTGCCGCTGTTCTTTTTCGTTTGGTAATAAACCAGCATGATAGTATTCGGCGGAGTGACCATTGTTCTGAAGTAATTCCGCTAAAGATTCACAACTTCGTCTAGTTTTAGCGTAAATAATCCCTGTACCAACTAAACGCGAGAGTAGCCGAAACAGTTGTCGCTCTTTATTAGGAGTGAATTTTATATGCAGATGAAGATTGGTCCTTTGAATAGAGTCTTCAAAGACCTTTGCATTCGGTATCAGCAACGTCTCTGCTAAATCTCTTTTTACCCTAGGAGTAGCTGATGCAGTTAAGGCTAGAACGGGTACATCGGGCTTCAACGTTCTAAGAATATTAACATTTAGATACGATGGTCGAAAGTCGAAACCCCATTGAGAAATACAATGAGCTTCATCTATAGCTATTAAGCTAATATCTGCGTGCTTTATGTATTCCTGGAACAATTCACTGTTGAGTCGCTCGGGTGCGACGAAAGCAAACTTATATTCTCCAAACCGTATGTTTCTAAAAGCTTCATCTAGTTTACGTGGAGTGTATGAGCCTTTAAAATGATAACTCTTTATTTCACGGTCCTCAAGTCCCTTCTGTTGATCACTCATGAGTGCTACTAAAGGGCTAATAACCAGTGTAAAGCCCGGCAACATTAATCCGGGCACCTGGTAACAAATAGATTTTCCACCGCCCGTAGGTAGCAGTCCTATGGTATCATGGCCACTTAAAATATGTGAAATGATACTGGCTTGCAATCCACGAAACCCGGAATAGCCCCAATACGTTTTTAATACTTCAAGTGCCTTTTCTCTACTCATAAATGTGCCTCAATAAAGGCGACACGCTCTTCGACACTGACCAGTGGTACTTCAATCAAATGGTATCCTTTTTCGCGGTAGGCTTGCTTTAAGTAACCATCTACTTCGATACAATCCTCTAACGTTTCCATGCGTTGTTTATCCAGGCTGTGAATCTCAGGCCAAACCGGTAAAAAGAACACTGCATCAAAATGCATTTGCTCCAATTCCTCTGACCATTGTTCTGTCAACTGCGTTTCACCTTTTATAAGATACGCGTATGCATCGAGGTTAGTACGATCGTAGAAATTAATTTTTCCTAACACTGCGCTTGAATATTGTTGATTGCGCAACTGCCAGACGACCTCAGTAAAGGCATTTAAGTCTTTCCAAGGCAGAACGTCTGTACCATTATCCAGACTTTGTTGAATAATCTCACGCGCCTGTTCATGAAAAACAGGGTAGCCCAACGCCTCTAAAGACGCACTAAGTGTTGTTTTTCCTGTGGCGGGCGCACCCGTTATTGCAATTCTCTTCGTTTTCAATAGGATTGAGATATCTTCGTAGAACCTCAAAAATACTTCTAATGCGCCGATTTCTTTTTGTCTTGTTGCCAATTATTCTACTAAGCTTTTCCACAAACGGACAAAGTAGAGCAGCAATTCAGCAATTTCAAAAAGCACAGGAGGCTTTCAGGAACGGAACTGTAGACCAAGGATGGAAACATCTTAATAAAAGTATGAGCAAAGGGAAAGGCATTTATTACCAGCCTTATATCTATGCCGGTGATCAATCTTTTCGAAATGGAGCATACAATACCGCGCTTGAGTATTATGATGAAGCTTTAGCTATTCAAGAGCTTTCAAGTATTCATTTGAAAATGAGCATTGTATATAAATACTTATTTCAATGGGAAGAGAGTATTCATGCTATGGAGCTGTATATCAGTAAGGCGCGATTATCTCGAGATCGAATGGCACAGGCGCGCAAAGAATTGGAAAATCTAAAGTTTACAGAGGGGGAATATGAGTCGTACAGAGCTCAAAACTTTAATTACAACATTCAAAAGTTAAGTTTTTCGACCGAAGAACTCGAATATTTCCCCACTATTTCAGGAGATTCTGAGTATCTCGTTTATACGAATAGAGACATCAGCGGTAGTAGACCAACGGACGAAAATCTATTTATGGGAACACTTGATGGAATCGCTCGCTTAGGACACCCTTTGGTGGGAAATTTAAATTCAGTACTTAACGAAGGTGCTGCAAGTATTAGTGCAGACGGTCAGTTCATGGTGCTTACTGTTTGTAATCGCCCGGACGGGAAAGGCAAATGTGATTTGTATTACAGTTATTGGAATCCAAATGAGGGTTGGGATATACCGAAACCGCTGCCAGGCGATATTAATACGGGCAGATGGGAGAGTCAGCCCAGTTTAGGACCAGATGGGCGAACCATTTATTTTGTCCGCGGTGAGAACAGCTTAAGTGCAGATATGGATGTATTCGTATCGACCATGGGAATAGATGGAAATTGGAGTAAAGGGCAGAAACTACCATCCTCTATTAATTCTTCCGAACGCGAGAGTAGTCCTTTCATTCATTTCGACGGTAAAACTCTTTATTTTCGATCGGAACGAAGTCCATCCTTAGGCGGCTCTGATTTTTTTAAGTGTACGAGAATTACAGATTCGACTTGGTCTGAAGCGGTTAATCTTGGATTCCCTTTAAACAGTTTTGGAGAAGAATTTTCATTGGTCATCGATAAGTCTGGGACCTTTGGATACTTCGCCTCTGATCGTGGAAATGAGATTCTTCCCAATTATTCGAGAATGAGTTCATTGGATTTGTTTCGTTTTGAACTTCCGCTAGAACTTCAGCCCGAGCCACGATTTAACTATGATATAGTCGTTTATGACAGCCTCACGAATGTTCCACTCGGCAATGTATCCGTGCAACTTTATACCGATGAAGGGGTCCAATTTTTCAATGGAAAAAGTAATGAGAATACAGGATATGTTCGATTAATGACGGATGGTTCAGCTATTCGCGTCACAGCGTATAAGAAAGGATACGTTCCATACTCTACCACCATATCGAGTTTAGACTACGTTACACGACCGCTTCACGGTCCCAACGTTGCAGAGCTGAGGATGTCCCCCATAACGCGCGGAAATTCATTCGTTTTACAGAATATCCTCTTTGAATTGGACAAAAGCCACTTGTTGCAAGAAAGCGAGAAAGAGTTGAATGTTTTATTAAAGTTGTTGGTTGATAATCCGAATGTGGAGGCCACCATAGTAGGACACACAGACAATCAAGGCACAAAAGCGTATAACCAAACGCTTAGTGAGACTCGAGCAAAGTCGGTTTTAAACTGGTTAGTAGACCATGGCATAGACCGAAAGAGACTGGTTTCTGAAGGTCTAGGTATGGACGAACCTGTGGCTTCAAATGATACCGAGCAGGGTAGAGCACTTAACAGACGTACCGAAATACGCTTGCGTTAACCACCGTATTTGTCTTTCCACATCACTTTTTGCTGAGCATTAATCTGCTGCTCTTTAGGATTTGATGCAGGTGACCATAATACGGTACCCTTGAGTTCTTCTGGCAGGTATTCTTGCTGGGTAAAGCCTCCTTGGTAATCGTGCGGATACAAATACCCCTTTCCATGGCCTAAATCCTTGGCCAGCGCACTAGAGGCATTCTTGAGATGGTCGGGCACTTCGAGGTTTCCTGTGTCCCGTACCAGTTTCTGAGCATTCCCAATGGCCATGTAGGCGCTGTTCGATTTGGGTGAAGTAGCTAAATATATGGCACACTGACTGAGGATGATGCGGCTTTCAGGCCAGCCAACGCGTTCCACGGCACTAAAGGTCTCATTGGCTAACATTAGCGCATTAGGGTTGGCAAGCCCAATATCTTCTGCTGCTGAAATGATTAATCTACGAGCGATAAACTTCACATCTTCGCCACCTTCAATCATTCGAGCGAGGTAGTACACCGCAGCTTGCGGATCGGAACCACGAATAGATTTAATAAACGCTGAAATGACATTGTAATGTTCGTCGCCGCCTTTGTCGTAGCGAATCTGTGCATTGCTTAGAACATTCTGTGCAAATTCCTCATCAATAGGTACGCCGCTTTTACCTTGCTGAAAACAGAGCTCCACGAGATTGTATAATTTCCTCGCATCCCCCATACTCTGGCGTATCAAGAAGTCATGAGCGGTGATTTTGAGGTTTTTTTCAGTGGCATAGTCCGTCGTATTGGCGAGATCAATCATCCTAGTCAAATCCGCTTTCGAGTGCGAATTCAATACATACACCTGCATTCTGGATAGGAGGGCAGCGTTAATCTCAAAAGAAGGGTTCTCAGTAGTTGCTCCGATTAACGTGATCCAACCGCGCTCAACAGCATGCAAAAGACTGTCTTGTTGTCCTTTGTTGAACCGGTGAATTTCGTCAATGAAAAGAATTGGACGCCTGCTATCAAATAAGCTTTTCTTTTCGGCGGTGGCCAATACCTCACGTACATCTTTAACACCGGCATTTACTGCACTTAACTGATATAACGGGGCATCTAATTCTTTTGCTAAGAGCAAGGCAAGAGTGGTTTTTCCCACTCCAGGAGGACCCCACAGCACTATAGATGGCAGTCTTCCTACCTCCAGACTTTTACGTAAGGCGCCATTTTGACCTACTAAATGGTCTTGGCCTAGATATTGGTCTAAGGTCTGTGGTCGGAGCTGTTCTGCAAGCGGTTTCATTACTCGAAAGTAA